>DQHV01000081.1 GCA_003524335.1 Candidatus Aminicenantota bacterium
GCCGTGGCGACGATCGGCTTCCCCAGGGCGGCCGCCTCGACCAAGACAAAGGGAAGGCCTTCCCAAAGGGACGGCAATACGAACACATCAAGAAGCGCCATGACAGATGCGGCATCCTTCCTTTCTCCGAGAAAAAGGAATCGGCCCTCCAGACCCAAGCGTTGCGCTTCGCTCCTCAGGTTGTCGCCCTGAGGGCCGTCGCCGACGACCGCAATCCTGGCCTCCGGAAAAGCTTTCAGGATCTGGGGGGCGGCCCGGAGGAGGTTGGACACTCCTTTCTGACGATGGAGGCGGGCCACCGTTCCTACGACCGGTTGGCCGGGCGGCCAACCCAGATCACTTCTCTTGCGGGCGATGTCATCTGCGCCGAGTTCCTGTCGAAAGTCAGTGCCGTTCAGGACGACGGTCATCTTTTCTTCAGGCGCCAGCCGATGCCTCCGGGCCTGGCGCAGGTCGGACTGACAGACGAGGATCAGCCGGTCGGTCGAACGGGAATATCTCCTCTCCAGGAGCACATACAGCCGGCGTAAGAACGGATTCCTGTAGTGGAGATAGTGGATGCCATGAAGGGTGTGGACGACGGCCGGCGTCCCGGCATGGCGGGCAGCCGAGCGGCCGTGGAGCCCGGCGATCCCGCCGTGGGTATGCAGGATATCGATTTTATTTTCCCTGAGAACTCCGGCCATCTCCCTCGCCGGGCGCAGGCTGAGCCGCTTGCCCAGCGAAACCGGGATATAGGTGATCCCTTTTTGCCTGGCTTCCTCGGCTAGCGGTCCGTCGCTTCCGGAGGCGATAACCACCTCGAACCGGCTCCGGTCCAGGTTCACGGCCAGAAGCAAGAGGGCTGTCTGGCCGCCCCCGAGCGAAGGTTTGTCGATCATCTCCATGATTCTGAGTTTTTCCATCTGTTCACTCAGGCGTCTTGGCCGGTCAGAATCCTCTGCAGCCCTTCGCGAAAAAGCCTTTTCTCCTCATCCCTCTGTGTCGACGCGCCAAGGGCTAAGATTATCAGCTTCAGATAGAGCTTCAAGAGCCGCAGCGACAGGCGGGAGCTATGTTTTTCATAGAAGCGGAGCTGGCTGCGCCGGTATTCCAGGCGGCTCTGCCAGCGGAGGGCGGACGTGGCCGCACCCCCGACATGGGAAACCCGGACCTCAGGAAAGAAGAGCAGCTTGAAGCCTTCAGCGGTGATCCGGCGGCAGAGGTCGATGTCCTCGAAATAGAGAAAAAAACCCTCATCGAATAGGCCGGCCGCCTCGATCGAGGCGCGCCTGGCCAGGAGGCAGGCCCCGCTCAGCCAGCCCACCCCGCGGGCCTTCCGGGAACGCCGCAGGGCGATCCGGAAAAAGGGGTTGAGGATGAGCTTCTGATAAATCTCGGAGAAAAAGCCCACCCTCGTTCCGAATGAGACTTGGATGCGTCCATTCTCATGAACGAGGGCCGGACCCACTGCCCCCACCTCAGGCCGGGCTTTGATCTCGGCCAGGAGCGCGGCCGGAGCGGCGGCCGGCACAACGGTATCGGTGTTCAAGAAAAAGACGTAGTCACCGTGGCACTGGCTGAATCCGATGTTATTGGCCCGGGGATAGCCGACATTCTGGTCATTTTCGATGAGCCTAACCCAGGGGAACGCCGACCTGACCAGTTCAGGGCTCCCGTCCTCGGAATGATTGTCCACCAGGATGACCTCGGCGCTCAGGCCCGACACAGCCTTTTCGAGCGAAGACAGACAGGCCGGAAGGTGGGCGCGGTCATTATAGTTGACGAGGACGACCGAAAGCTCCGGCTCATTTATTCTCGGACCGGTCATCGACTTCATTTTGTCTTCATCTCTCCGATGAGCCGTCCCAGCTCGGCGGCGGCCCGCGCCCAGGAGAACTGCGGTCTCCTTCGTTCGAACTCGGCCAGGATCCCGGCCCGCTTCTCTTCGTCGGTGAGGACGGCCCGCAGAGCAGCAGCGATCTCTTTTTCATCGGGCTCTTTGACCATGACCGCCAGGCCGGTGAAGACTTCGGCCAGCGAGCTTCTGTCCAGCAGCACGGAAGGTGTGCCGCAGGACAGGGCTTCAAGCGGCGGAAACCCGAACCCTTCGTACTCCGAAAGGTAGGCGAAAGCGTCCAAACTCGAATAGAAAACCGGGAGGTCCCCCTCGGGAAGCGCCTTCTCCCAGCGGATCCAGTCCCGTCCTATGAGCAGGGAGGTTTCTCCTCCGCCCAACACTCCGAAATCCTCGCCCACGAGGTAGAGGACTGCTCCGGGGAACTCCGGGCGAAGGCCTTCTACCGCCCTGATGAGCTCGGGGACATGGCGCCGCATGAAGATGGAGCCCAGGAAGCCGATGACTTTTTTGCCGGCCAGTCCTTTCCCATGTCGCCACCGCCTCACCTCGTCCTCCGGAGCTCGCCGGAATTTGTCCTCGACACCGTAGCCGATGAGCTTGATTTTCTTGCGGTCGATGCCGAAAAGCCTCACGATTTCATTCTCGACAAAGACCGATGAGACGACCACGATATCGGCCCTCTCCAGACTTCTCCGGACCAGGAACCGGCGCGGGAAGGCGTATCTCCTGGGGTACCATTCGGGGTGGGAAAAAACCGAAATGTCGTGCTCGAGCAGGATGGACCTCCAGGGGCAGGATAGAGGGAGCACATAGTTGGAGGCGATCAGGAGGTCCGGGTCTGCTCTCTTCAGGGCCTTTCGCAGAGGCCCGTTCTGCCAGCGCAGGTAGCCGCCTCGGCCGGGCAGGATGTGCTCCTCGGCCCTGGACCGGGAGGGCAAGCTGATGTTCTCTTTAGTGTAGATGAGGAAGTTATCTTCCGGAAGCTTGTCCGGAAGCGGAAGCAACAGGTTGTGGATGACCCGGCCGACACCCTTGGCTTTCCTGCCCAATTCGTACCCATCCAGCGCAATCTTCATGATCCCTGCATCACCGACTCGTAAAACGCCAGCGTTTCCTCGGCCGTTTTCTTCCAGCTGAAATCCCGGGCCCTCTCTTTTCCCCTGGCAATCAGCCTCTTCCTCAGTCCTTCGTCCTCGAGGACCGAGACGACCTTCTCGGCCATGCTCTCAGGGTTTTCCGGCTGGAAATAGACGGCCGCATCCCGGCAGACTTCCGGGATGGCCGAGCCCTGCGAAGCGGCCACGGGGACCCCGCTGGCCATCGCCTCGACAAGGGGCATGCCGAAGCCTTCACAAAGGGAAGGCAGGACGAAGGCCGTGGCCAGCCGGTAGGTATTCCGGATATCCCGTTCCTGGAGGTAGCCGGTCGTCATGATCCAGGGGCCGATCCCGAGCTTTTCGGCTTTCGCCCGAATGGCTTCGGAGTCCTCTCCCTCGGGGCCGACAAGGACGAGGGGGATCTGGACGCCGTGGAGGTGGACGATCTTCAGGGCCTCGACAAGTCGGACCAGGTTCTTCCGAGGCTCCTGGGCTCCGACGAAGAGAAGGAAGGACGGCGGGAGGTTGAAGCGCTCGCCCGTCTCCCGGAGCTCGGCGGCGGGAACGTCTTCCAGGAACCGCCTGTCCAATCCGGGAGGGATAATCCTTAACTTTTTCTCATCGAGTGCGAAACGTGAAACGAGCTCAACAGAAGTGAACGTGGATGAGGTGACGATCCCGTCCGCGTCCCGGAAGGACGCGGCGGCCAGACGGAAAAACACTTTTCCCGCTTCCTCCCCCGCCTGATTTGGAAAGTCCATGAAAAAGATATCGTGTACCGTGATAACCTTTCTCCCCCTGGTTGGCAGGATAAGAGGGGTCGCTGAATGGGTCAAGTCGAGCCCCGTCCGGAAGAAAAAGTCCAGAGAGGGGCGGCGCCGTTTCTGCCAGAGCGAGTTGAGGATCCGCACCGGCAGGCGGAAATCACGGAACTCCAGCCGCTCGAACGGAGGGACCTTTTCCTTCGGAAAACGGTCCTTCCAGGACGAGGAGAAAAGGAAATACTCGTTTGTCCGGTCGATTTCCGCGAGGTGGAAGAGGAGGTTACGGAGATAATTCCCCACGCCCGTCTCTTCGCGTAGGAAGGGGCGAAGGTCAAACCCGAGCCGCATTGGCAGGTAATGTATGTCCAACCCGGCTAAAAGTCAAATCGGCGCTGCCTCTTGCCAATTTATTTTGACGGTGCTATCATCCCGGGGAAAGGAGTCCGATGACCAAATTCGACAGGATCGCCAAACGCATCGACAGCTTCCGCGACGACATGATCAACCTGCAGATCCAGCTCTGCGCCGCCCCGGCGATCTCGCCTTCAAGCGGCGGAGAGGGCGAGGTCAAGAAGGCGGAACTCCTGCACGGTTTTCTCGAGCTGTTGAAGCTCGACAACATCGACCTCATCAAGGCCCCCGACCTGGACGCACCCTGCGGCTACCGGCCCAACATCCTGGCCGTTCTCAAAGGGAAAAACACTTCGCGGACCGCCTGGGTTATGACCCACATGGATATTGTCCCTCCCGGCGATCTCGCCCAGTGGCGGGGCGACCCANNTGGTCGCTTCGCTCTTCGCCGTCAAGGCGTTTCAAGCGGAAAACCTCAAGCCGAGTCTGAACATCGGGATCGCCCTGGTCGCCGATGAAGAGACGGGAAGCACCAAGGGAATCGATTACGTCCTCCAGCATACCCAGGCTTTCAGGAAAAAAGACCTGATCATGGTCCCGGACGCGGGCAACAAGCACGGGACGCTGATCGAAGTGGCCGAGAAAGGGATCCTCTGGCTGAAGTTCAAGACCGTCGGCAAGCAGGCCCACGCCTCCACTCCCAACAAAGGAATCAATAGCTTCAAGGCGGCCTGCTTCCTGGTGACGGAGCTGGAGAATCTCTACAAGATCTTCAAGGCCCAGGATTCTCTTTTCGAACCGCCCATCTCAACCTTCGAGCCGACCAAAAAGGAACCCAACGTTCCCAACATAAACACCATCCCCGGCGAAGACGTCTTCTACCTGGACAGCCGCCTTCTTCCCCAGTTCACCATCGAAAAAGTCGAGGCCGAGATCAACCGGATGATCAAGAAGATCGAGGACAAGTTCAAGGTCAAGATCACCTATGAGGAGCAGCAGCGGGCGCCGGCCGCTCCCCCAACTCCGACCCAGGCGGCGGTCGTCTCCTCCCTGCGGGCGGCCATCAAGGAAGTCTACGCGGCCGAGGCCCAGGCCCGCGGCATCGGCGGGGGAACGGTGGCGGCGTTGTTCCGGAGGTCCGGCTACGAGGCCGCCTGCTGGTCTAAGGTCGATGAGACCGCCCACCAGCCCAACGAGTACTGCCATATCGACAACATGGTGGGAGACGCCAAGGTCTTCGCCCACGTCTTCCTCCAGGGATAAAATCGCCTCCGCCTTAGGGCTGAGAATACCTCCTCTGGACTTTCTGAGCCACCCGGATTGTATTGAGGTGAATGCCCACCGTGTCCTCCAGCTCTGCGGAGTACCCACCAGCCAGGACCACAGCCACGGGGAGGCGAAGCCGCCGGGCCTCACCGATGACGATGAGGTCCCTCTGGCGCAGCCCGTCTTTGGTCAGGCGGAGGCTTCCCAGTTGGTCCTTCTCAAAAGGGTCGGCTCCGGCCAGATAGAACACAAGGTCAGGCCTGTATTCCTGATAAAGGCGGGGAAAATGCGCGCGGAGGGCGGTGAGGTATTCTGTATCGCCGTCTCCCGCCCAGAGGCCTATATCTACAGTTGAGAGGGGCTTGTTCGAAGGATAGAGGTCCATTTGGTGGATGGAGAAGGTGAAAGCATAATCTTTGTTCGAGAGGATATGGGCCGTCCCGTTCCCTTGGTGGAGGTCACAGTCGACCACCATAATCCTCTTCGCGGCGCCTTCCTTCTTGAGCGTTTCGACGGCGATAGCGATATCGTTGATGACGCAGAACCCCTCGCCGTGGTCGTGGAAGGCNNAGCCGGGCCGTGAGGATCGTCCCGCCCACCATGAGCCAGGCGAAACGCACGAGCTCCAGGGAAAAAGGGAGCTCGATCATGGCGATCTCGGCGCTCGAAAGCGAGGCCGTCTTAAGTTTCTTGACATAGCGCGGCGAGTGGACGAGCAGCACGTCCTCGTCGGAGGCCGGCTCGGGCATCACGAAGTTCTCTTTTCTAGCGCCTAGAAGGAGGAGCCTCTCGTAGAGGGCCCGGTATTTCTTGATGGGAAAGACGTGCCGGCCGACATCAAGCATCCAGTAATCGTCGCTGTAAACAAAAGGGATGGGAAACCGCCATCTCTCCAGGGCTTTCAGGATGCGCATCATGCGGAAAACGGAGTATATATCAGGTACCGGATAAACACAATTTTCTCACTTGAAATCGGCCCGGAATTGAATATGATAGAGGCCTTAAGCCGTCATCCCATGATCTCATTAAAGGAGTCGCACTCATGAAATTATTGACCCGGATGGCGCGGAGTTTCGTCGCCGGTGAGACCGTCAAAGAGGCCATCAAGAACGTCCGGAAGCTCAACGAAAAGAGCATCATGGCCACCCTGGACGTCCTGGGCGAAAGCGTCAAGGACAAGGAGACTGCGGAAAAGGCCGTCAGCGCCTATCTTTCGCTCCTGGACGCCATTCCCAAAGCGGGAATCAACTCTCATGTCTCCCTGAAGCTCACCCAGATGGGGCTCGACATCGAGACCGATTATTGCTACCAGAACATCGACAGGATCGTGGGCAAGGCCAAGACGCTCGGGAACTTCGTCCGGATCGACATGGAGGGGACTCCTTATACGCAGAGGACGTTGGACATCTTCTTCCGCCTGCGGCAGAAATACGACAACGTCGGGATCGTCGTCCAGGCCTACCTCTACCGCACCGAGAAGGACGTCCGGGACCTCAACAAGGTCAAGGCCAAGATCCGCATCTGCAAGGGCGCCTACAAGGAGCCGGCTGATTTGGCCATCCAGAAGATGAAAAACATCCGGGCGAACTTCATCAAACTCTCCGAGCTCGCCTTCAAAGAGGGCGTCAATCCGGCTATCGCGACACACGACGACCGGCTGCTCAAGTGGACGAAGGAATACGCGGCCGGCAACAAGATCGCCAACGCCAATTTCGAGTTCCAGTACCTCTACGGAATCCGGAACAAGACGTTCCGGAAGCTGGCGGAGGAGGGCTACCGGGTCCGGTGCTACGTCCCCTTCGGGACCCATTGGCTGCCCTATTTTATGCGGCGGATGCGGGAACGGAAAGAGAACGTTTTCTTCGTCATCAAGAACCTGTTCAAGAAATAGTACCCCGTCGTCTATCGTCCTGACCACGGCTTGACAAGAAAGATGAAGGCAACCGTTTCAAGGGCGTTCCTATTGAGCGGTGTCCTGGGCTGGGCTGTGCTCACCCTTGAGAATTGCACCTCCCGCCCCCCTGAGGTCCGCTCGGAGCCCGAGAGTGAAATCCTGGTCCCCCCGGCACCCAAAATCTCCGTGAAGCCCTATCACCGCTCGATGCGTGATGAGATGGAGAAATCCTTCGAGAAAGCGGACGAGATCCTCATCGGGGTTTACACCGGGACCTTTACGGACGGACCGCCGAGCCGGGCGTACTATTTCGATCAATTCCGCATTTTCAATAAGGATAGGTGGACCTGGGGCCCCGAAATGAACGTTCTGCTCCCCGTTATTTTTCAGGAGTCCAAACCCGAAATCATCACCGACCTGGAGTTCAAAACGCTCTCTGACCTCGACAAAACAGGAATTTGTTGGGATGATTATGAAGGACCGCGGGTCATTTATCTTGTGGAAGGCATCCCCAATCTTCTTTTCCTGAGGCTAAGCCTCGATGAAGCCGATCACACCTCGCGCCGCGTCTTGATCGACACCTACCCTCTGACCAAAGAGTGCCGGGCGAAAGATGTCTTCGACCTGATGCTGAGAGAACGGGCGGCTAATCGATGACAAAACCGACGTCAATATAGGATTCGAGGTCGCTATCCAGAAGCGTTAGCCGGAGAACCTGCCCGGGCGCTTCACTCTTCGGCCTCGGGAAATAGATGAGGTCTTCGATAAAAGAGCCCTGGGGGAGCTCGATGTTCTCAATCAGGACATCGTGGAGGTCGCTGTCCTTATAGGGATGTGGAAAGAAGCTGCAGGGGAGCTTGCGGAACGTAGAGAAACTCGTCAGCATATCGCCCTCAGTGAAGACTTTGCGAGCGTAGTACTTGGCGTCCAGGGAGTATTTATTATAAACGGCCTCAACCGCTTTGAACCCCGGCATCGTATATGCTTCGTTCGCCGGGTCGACGAGCTGGAGACTCTGCCTGTTCACTTTCAGAGTGCGAATGCCCTTGTTGGCAAGCATGATTGCCAGGGGGATAAATTTCTCGGCTTTCCTCATCCGGGCCAGTTCGACATCGACCAGGAGCGCGACAGAAACATCCTCGTTGAGATAAGTGAAGTAACCCATTTTCCGGCTCGGCTCGAGACGCCCCTCTTGTTCCTGGTAGAGACTTCCCCGCACGATGGTTCCATCCGAAAGGAAGACGAAACCCAGCGAACCCAACAGGACGATGATCTGAAGAGCTGTCGTCGCTCGAGCCTTCATGATGCCTTCTCCGCCGGATAATCCGATTTATCTAACGGTAAAATCCACCCTTTTCTCGATGATCTTATCGGCGATGATATCTTTCACCTTAATAACGAGTGTGTACTGACCGGCCTCGAAACGGCTGAGTGTGTAGCGGGCTCCGCTGTTGAGATAGCTTGCTTTTTGGTCGGCCGGAATGCTGGCTTCCTGGGGTTTGTCGATCGTCGANNTCGTCGCGATCAGCTGGTCGCCCTTCCAGATCTCGTGTTCCACCAGCACCGCGGCCCTGCCCTGCCCGGGATCAAAGACAAGGTTATAGATTTGATAAAAGAAAACAAGTTCCTCGTCGGGCTTATAGATTGATGAAGGATTGGGGCCGATCTCCAGGTTCCCAAAAGTGAAGGGGTCTCCTTGGCGCCGGGTGATTTCCAGCTTATCCGGCACCTTGAGGTTGGCCTTCTCAAACGCCCGCAGGGCGGGGATATCCTTAGATTCCACGACAACAGTCTCCTTCGGGGCGTCCACGACCCGGACGGTTCGCGCCAAAATGACATCGCTAAGGCAGAGCCCGTCTTCGGGAAAAGAGGGCACGGTCATTCTCTTGTCCAGGTAGCCGACGTTGTTGCTGAGTTCGTCCCAGACCACGACGTGAAGGAAGTAATCGCCCGGCCTGAGCTCCAGACGGTGCTTATACTGGTAGGAATCGGCCAAGCGGCGCTTATACGTCTCCTCCCTCAGGTTCATTTCGAGACGGTCGCTTATCTGATAAACAGTCTGGCTCTGGTCTTTGACTTCAAAATAAAAACTGACGAGCCCTCTGTAACGGTCACCGGCCTCCTTGAACTGGACATCCTTGCCCGCGACCTCAATGCTGATGGGAATAGAAATGAGATTTTCCGGGCCCTTGAGAAAGCTCTCCTGGTCAACGAAGGGAAGGGCCGTCAAGGATTCGTTGGCGTCGACGATTCCCCGCAATCTTCTGAGGCGCTCACTCCGTTCCGTCTCCTCCAGGACCTCGCCTCGCGATTTGGTCAACTCGGCCAGCAGAGTCAATTGCTCCAGAGGGTTGAAGGCCATGTCTCTGTCTTTCTCTCCGGGGTAGGCTTCCCTTTTCGTCTCGGCATAGCCGACGTCCCTCGCGGGCATGGAAACGTTGCGCAGAGCATTAGCCAGGGCCGGGTTCGTCGTCAACTGGTAGGAGCCCGAATTGTAATAATTGACAAAAATGAGATCGATCCTCCCGATCCGCTCCTTCAAACCCGGGATGGATCTGTACGTCCAGACCTCCGAAGGAAACTCCGCCGTGGGACCTGAGGGATCGAAGAGAAAACCTCTTCCGCCGCCCGGGTTTGTCTCAAAAAAGTCGGGAGGCCCGAACATGATATAGGCTCTTCCCCGGTCGGTGCGCCACCCGGCTTTCCCTTCGAAATAATGCCGATTGGCCCATTCCAGACGCCGGTAGTGCTCTTCCCGGAATTCATTGAGGGGAGTCTCCGGAGACGGATCGCGCCTCCTCCAAAAGGTCCTGATGAATCCCTCCCGTTCATCATCGGTGCGTAGGNNATGTACAGGGCTTCTTCATCGACCCATTTCTTGTACTGGGCCGGTATCTCCGCCGGTTTCTCGTTCTTGGAAGGTGGCTTCTGCTGGACCCCGGCCGCCGGGAGACAAACCACCAGCGCCACGACGGCAATGAAGATCCTCAGGGCCCTTGGGCACGCTCCGGTCATCGCTATTCCCCGAAGCCTCCCGGAGTGAGAGAGTTCTTGAGGTAATCCAAAAGCTGCTTGGCCGTGGCCGCTTTGGCATCATCGGGCGCCAACTCCAGGAATTTTTCGAGGTACCGGATGGCTTCCTCTTTCTTGTTCTGGTTGACGGAAATCATCCCCAGCTGATAATAGACCGCGGCATAATCAGGCTTCAGCTCTTTCGCCTTGAGAAAAGCCGCCGCTGCCCGGTCTAAGTCCTGTGTATTGACCAGGCAAGCTCCCCAATTATAGAACGCATCGGGGTCGTCCTGGCTGACCTCCGAAGCCTTGGCGAAGTATGGGAGTGCCTCGCCGTATTTTTTTTGAAGGCCGAAGAGCTCGCCCAGGCTGCGGTTAGCTGAGTAGCTTTGCGGACGGATCTTGAGCATGGCCTGGAAAGTCTCGATGGCTTGATCATATCTCTCAAGTCTGGTGTAGCAGATGCCGAGGTTGTTCTGATAAATGGGTTCCTGGGGCTCCTTAAGAATGGCCTCTTTGTAAGCTTCGACCGCCTCCTCATATTTGCCCGCGCTGAAAAGATCGTTCCCACGCTTGAAGTCCTTCTCTCCGAGAGGCTCACCTATGGTTGGAGCGCCTTCTTCCATGGTAAAGCTCGAGTCGACGGTCTCTCCGAGCGGAACTCTTTTCTCCAACACGACCGGGAGGAAACCGTCTTTTTCACAGCGGAGTTGATAATAGTCAGGTTGAAGACCGATCTGAATGAACTGTCCCTTCTTATCGGAGCGGACCGTCAGCTTGACGGTCGAATAGCTCATCGAGGCTATCGTTACCTTGACGCCTTCCAGAGGGTTCCCCTTCTTATCTTTTACGGTTCCTCTGAACGCGCCCTGCTGAAAGGCAGTAAGGGCGCTGATAATTAGGAAGGCCAAAAGCAATATCCCCGGTACTATTTTTCTCATATCTAGAGCCTTTTTTTCTTTTATATAATAAAAATAAAACCTCGTCAATCGACTTCGAGCCCTGGGTTGGGCTTCCTACCCATAGTCCCGGGCCATGAGGCCAGCGGGCCCACTCGGCGGGTATTTCCGTTACTTAGCGTCGCTTCCGGGTTTTGACCTGCGCTCCCTGACGATTTTCTCGAACTTGTCCCGGAGGCGCGTCTGGATGCTGGCGGGCGGGATGATCCGGCCCTTAATGATCACTTTTTCGACCCGCGATCTCATCTGGACCGGAGAGCCGCTCCAGAGAGCGAGGTTGGCCGTCTTCCCAACCTCGAGAGAGCCGAGTTCTCCCTCCACGCCAAAGATTTTCGCCGGGTTGATAGTCATCGCGCGTATCGCCTCCTCCTCCGAAAGCCCGTGGGCGACAGAATGGGCGGCAGGGACGGGAAGGTTCCGGACGTTCCGGTTTCCCGGTCCCCAGCCGAGCTGGTCAAAGGAAAACAATGCACCCTTGGAGGCGAGGACCGAGCCGGCGCGGAAATTGTGATCGAAGGGCTCCCAGCGGCGAGGAATGTTTGTCGTTCCGGCCCAGATCAGGGGTATTTTGTGTTCCCGGATCTGGTCGGCATACTTAAGAACATCAGCCGTTGCATAGAGGATTCCTTTAAGGTTGAATTCCTTGACCAGGGCGATGGCGTTGCCGATCATCACTTCGTTGTTGGTCATGAAGAGAGCGGGGACTTCCCCTTGGACAACCGGAATTAAAGCTTCGTATTCCGGGTTGGGCTTACTGAGTTCCTCCCCCGTCCCCTCTCCCCTGGTGTCTTCAGGCTTGAAGCCGGATCGCTTTTCCATGAACTTCTTGGTTTCGATGTACCGCTTGGTCTGGTTGAGCTTATCCCTGATCAGGGCCATGACTCCGGGAAGAGTGACAGGATACTTGCCTTGCTGCCTGGCTCCCAAGTTGAAAATCTGGGCGACATTCTTCTTGATAAGCATGTCCCCGGCCAGATCACCGTCCAAGTAGATGAGGATCGATTTCCCGCTGATGACGTTTTGTGTGCCGGCGATCGTCAGGACCGCTGTCACGCCCTCGAGTCGGGTCACCTCGATGCACTCGTCTTCAGGATTCAGGGCGTCAAACGGGTCCATTTGCGGAACCGAGATTCCGACCTCGTCCAGGTCGTCCCCGGCGCCGGGGTAGCCGGTGAGCCCGATGGCCGTCATAGGGGCGATCAGGCCGGGATAGACGGACCGACCGTCGGCCTCGATCACGACGGCGTCCGGCGGGGCCGCAATGTCCTCACCGATTTTGGCGATCTTTCCTTTCTCGATTAAAAGGCAGCCCCTCTCGATGACCGGTCCGATAACGGGGATAATCCGGCCGTATCGGATGAGGATGGTCTGTTGAGAGAGGGCAGTTGAGGCCAGAGCGAGAAGGCAAACACAGACGCTGAGCATCCATCTTCCCTTAATCATGGCTGGCCTCCTTGGCGGCGGCGCTGTCTTTGGCATAATCGAAACAAACCTTCCCCTCGATGATCGTTATCAGGCACTTGGTCGTGCTGTCCAGCGGATGCTTTTCGAAGACGGCGATATCGCCGTCCTTACCGACTTCAAGGCTTCCGGCGCGCCCTTCCATCTCCAGGGACTTGGCCGGGTTGATCGTGATCATCTTGAGCACATCGGGTTCGGGGATATCGTTGTACTTTAGGACCTTGGCCGCGTTCACGTAGAGATAGCGGCCTTCGTCGTCGCTATCGGAGTTAATGACAATGTTCGTGCCCGCGTCGTGCATGATTTTGAAGCCATATGGGCAGCCGTCATAGGCTTCCTCCTTGAACCCCCACCAGTCCACCCAGCCGCCGAAGGAGACGCCGGCCCTGGACATGATGTCAGCGACTTTATAGCCGTCGACACAATGGCTGAGTTGTTTGATATCGATCCCGAATTCTTTGCAGAATTGGATGATCCAGACGACCTCGTCGGCCCGGTAAACGTGACAGTCAACGGCCAGCTTCTTCTCAAGGACCATTTTCAGCGTTTCCATCAGGAGGTCTTTTTTGGGGGGCAGGAGGTCCTTTTTCCCGGCGGCTTTGTTCCTTTCGTAACGGGCCCATCTCTCCATGTATTCCCTGGCCTCGACAAAAGACTTCCTGAGGATATAGGCGTTTCCCATCCGAGTTGAAGGCAGGATGCCCTTCTGCCCGTACACCCGTTTCGGATTCTCGCCGAGGGCCAGTTTGAGCTGCTGGCGAACGCCGGGAACGATCATCTCCTCGACGGGGCTTCCGTACTTGAGTTTGATGGTCACATTCACCCCGCCGATGACGTTGGCGCTGCCGTGCATGGTTTTTACGGTCGTGACACCGCCGGAGAGTGTCTTGAGGATGGAGTCGTCCCAGGGATTGAGAGCCTCCTTCATCCAGATCTGAGGGGTCACCGGATCCGTCATTTCGTTGACGTCATCGCCGCTGAAGCCGATATGGGAATGGCTGTCGATAATCCCCGGCATGACGAATCGGCCATGGACTTCGAGGACCGGGATCCCGGCGGGAACGGCGATGTCTTTCCCGATGGCGGTGATTTTTCCTCTCTGAATGAGCACGGTGCCGTTTTCGATGACACCCTGGGTGATGGTGAGGACCGTGCCGCCCCGGAGAGCCAGGTCCTGGGCCATCCCTCCGGAAATCTGGAAAACCAGGAGAGCCAAGAAGAACGCAGATAACTGTCTCATAGGCCTTCCTTTCAGACGACAAGCGTCAGGACTCGAAGTGTTCAGCAAAGAATTGCACAAAGCCGGCGACAATTCT
>DQHV01000218.1:0-489 GCA_003524335.1 Candidatus Aminicenantota bacterium
CTCGACACGGTCTCCGACATCAAAGAACTCGTCCAGGCGTCCGGCCTGACCTTTTATGTGCTCGACGAGAATGAGACTCTCGGGAAATACCTCAAACCTTTGGTCTGGGACGACGCCTTCCTCTCCCATCCTGAATTCTCAAAGTACATCGCCCTTCTCGATTCTCAGGACTTCGCCTCCCAGGTCGTCCGCCAGCAGGAGGAGATCAACATCGCCGCGGTACCTCCCGACAAGAAGCTGCCAAAGCGCTACGCCGAACACCTCAGGACCCCGCTGCGCAGCATCCTGGGCGTTCCGATCAGGCATGAAAAGGAAGTCATCGGAGTCCTGGAGGTCTACAACAAGCTCCACAAGGATGNNCCTCCGGCCCGACCCGTTTTTCGAGAAGGTCATCCAGAAGATCAGCCTGCAGAGCAAACGACGGCAGGAGACCGGGCCCTACGCCATGGTCATGGGGGACGTCGACTGGTTCAAACACTACAACGACCG
>DQHV01000218.1:527-3407 GCA_003524335.1 Candidatus Aminicenantota bacterium
TCTGCCGCTACGGCGGCGAAGAGTTCCTCTTCTTCCTGACCGGGGTACACAGCCTGGAGGAGGCCTGCATACTCACCGAAAGGATCCGGAAGAACGTCGAGGAGATGTACTTCGACAACGAGGAGTTCCAGCCCCGCAACAACCTCACCATGAGCTTCGGAGTGACCTTGCTCCCGAAAAAAGAGGACTTCTTCGCTTCCCTCAACCGCTACGAGCTGAAGAAGATCGCCAATGAAGCCGACATGGCCCTGGCCGAGGCCAAGGGAAAGAGGTTCACGGGGCAGAAGGCCCAGGGTGAGGAGGAGAAGGACCAGGTTAAGAATAAGGTCTGCGCCTATCAGAGGGAGTTCTTTGACCGGGAAAAGCAGGGTGCCGTCATCAGGCCCTTCCGGCACGAGTTCTTCGAAGAGAAAAGGACGTTTCCCAGGCACTATATATCCACCATCCTCCTCTACCAGGAGAATGGCCATTTCAAGGTGACCAAGACGCTCAACCTGAGCCTGGGAGGAGTCAAAATGCTGTCCGAGTCCAAGCTTCCTTCGGCCACGCCCATCGACTTTTTCCTCGTCCTGGAAGACAAGGCGACTCATTTCAAGGGAAGTGTGATCTACTCCCGGAAGGCCGGAGAAGAACCCCCTCAGTATCACACCGGCATCAGGTTTCGGGAGATGGCGGCGGCAGAGAGGAAGGTCCTGGAGAGTTATATCGCTGCGGTTTTAAAGCGGGAAGCTTCGGCCTAAGCCCCCAATTCCCTGATCAGGGACCGGAGATAGTGAACCGGCGGCGTGATCTTGGCGTAGTAGGCATCCTTTAGCGCTTCGATCTGGGAGCGGAATGAATTGAAGTCGGCCGGGTTGCTCCAGTTCTCCATGCTCAGCTTCTCCAGGATCTCCTTGAGGATGTCCAGGTTGAGGATCTCTTCGGTGAACTGGGGCATGACGGCGCCTTCCCTCTCGCACATCTTGAGGTTGCGCAGGATGTATTTCCTCAGGATCTCCTGGTGGTTGATGATTTCCTGCTTGATGAAGAATTGCTCTTTCGGCGACTCCGTCTGAGCGAGCTTCAGGTAGAGCCGTTTCGCTTCTTCCAGGGATTCATCGATTGAGGAGATCATGTATTCGCCGTCCAGGACGGTCTTGTCGTTTTTCTGGAAAAAACTGATCTCGCCGTTGCCGTTGCGGGCTTCGACCTTGCGGTACCCCTCCAGGACCTCGAAGAGGCTCTGGAAATTGCTCTTCTCATCGTCGCGTGACTTCTCTTCCGCCAGGGTCTCGGCGGCGGCCCTTTCGCCGGCCTCCTCAGCCAGTGACTCTTCGATCATCTGGTTGATCTCCGGGACATTGATCGGGACGCCGTGCGCGTTGGTCACGGCGGGCGGGGTTTCGGGTTTCTCGGCTTTTTCGGCCCGGATTCCAGCCCCATCGATGGTCTCGGCCTCCAGGATCTCCTTGATTTTTTTGAGCTTCAGGAGCTCCATCTCGAGGTCGACCTTCAGGTTCTCTTCTTCCAGCGATTCGGGGAGCTCGGCCACGATCCCGAACTTCTCCTCGAGGTCCTTCCGGAAATTGTTCACTTTCAGCTCGGCCGACTGGTGGAGCGTTTCCAGCTTCTTGGTCAGGTCGTGCACCAGGCGCAGCTCTTCCAGAGTCAGGCCGGCCATCTTCTCGATCTCGGTCTGATAACCGACGGCCTTTTCAAAATGATCCTTGATCTGCCTCTGGAGCGAGGCGCGCTCGGTCTCGAACTCACCGACCACCGTCCGGTAGTCCTGAAGGACGGTCCTTCCCCTTTGAAGCTCTCTCTCGATGGCTTCGATCTTCTTGCCGGCCTCTTCTTTCTCCGCCTGGATCTTTGCTTCGAGGTCCTTCTCGATCTCCTCCTTGCGCTTCATCCAGAGGTTCTCCATCTTGGACTCGATCTCTTCGATGACGCCTATGGATTCTTTCAGGTTGACGTGTTTATCAGCCATCATGTTTCTCCTTTGTCCCAGCACAGTTTTCTGTGCCCGGAGGTTTTCCTCAGCGATTCAGGAGTCAATCCGAGATTCTGTAACTTGTTCTTTTTCTTTATTTTATAATCGGACAGCCGGGCTGTCAAGAGTCCCACGGCCAATCCCGTCAGAAACGCCCTGGAGAACAAGGTCTTCATCGCGGTCACGGGCATAGTGTGTCAGACCCGCGCCCTGGACGCAATCACCTTTCCGGACGATTCTCGGGGGTAATTTTGCCCCGCCGGCATCACCCTTAACGATGAGGAGGGGTCATCTTTAGTTCCCCTCTTTGGCAAAGAGTAGTCATTCCCCTCTTTAGCAAAGAGGGGTCGGGGAGATTTTATAAATAATAGGCAACTCCATATCTCTTCTATCCTTGTTCGCCTTTTCCAATCCCCCCTCGCCCCCCTTTTTCAAAGGGGGGATAATAAATCGGACGGTCGTGCGCTTTTTAATCTNNAGGAATGAAGTATATAGATGGGGAAAAGGAGCGCGGCCATGGACCGAGCGACGATCTATATCATCGATGAGGACGGAAGGCGCAAGGAACGCACCGCGCAATTCCTGGCCGGCCTGGCCTTCGATGTCAAAACGCTGGCCACTCTCCCCGAGCTCATCTCCCAAGGCGGAGCTCTGGAGAAGCCGAGTGTTTCGGTCGTCAGCCTGCTCAATCTGACTGCCGACCGGACGGGCCTCCTCAAGCGGGTCAAGAAGGTCCTTCCGGAGATGTCCCNNAAGAAACTGTCCCGCGAGAATGCGGCCTACGATCAACACTTGAGTCGCCTCCGGCTGGAACGGTCCAGGAACAGCCGGAAGGCCCTGGAGCTCGAAGAGAGCTACACGGCCACCCTGGAAAACCTGATGACGGCCTTGGACCTGAGGGACGTGGA
>DQHV01000242.1 GCA_003524335.1 Candidatus Aminicenantota bacterium
CAGACCAAGACAGCTGGGACAGATATGAGGCGGCCAAGTGGCTCACAATGCGCCGATGGCTCGAAGCGAATCCCGACGATGACTTCGCCAAAGAAGTTCGAGCTCAACTGACCTCGGAACCCGGACGCTACACCGCGTACACGCGTGAGTACTTGGGCTGGGGGGTGTTCGCGCTGATGGCGCGGTGATGAGGAGGTTTCTGGGTGAATCAGAAAATGGGAAGGATCTTGCCTAACAAGAGCGTGGACAGATACGTTTCATGCCGCGCGGACGCGGCGTGAAACGATCGTCACGCTCGGCGTTAGCCGCCATCACGTTAAAAGTACAGAAACACAATCACTGTGGAGGATTCAATGGAAAATCAGCATTTGAGTGAGGCGTTTTATGAACTCTCGACTCCGCTCATAGCGGATGCTTGCCTACGATTAGGATTAAATCTTCGCATGGCTCCGCCGGGAATTCGCCCAATAATGCCTGACAGTCATATTACTGGTCGAGTTCTGCCGGTAAGACATTACGGAAGCGTGGACATCTTTTTAGAGGCGATGGGATCGGCCCAGAGAGGTGATATTCTTGTCATAGATAATAATGGGAGAAAGGATGAAGGCTGTATTGGTGATTTAATGGCTCTTGAAGCACAAGCCTGCAAATTGGCAGGTATAATTGTTTGGGGTTGCCACCGAGATACGGCGGATCTTAAAAATATTAAATTCCCCATCTTTAGTTATGGTATGTGCCCGGCAGGTCCCCAACGGCTTGATTCACGTGAACCAAATGCGCTTACCACAGCCCATTTCGGTGATTTTTTTATGAAACTGGAGGATGTTGTTTTCGCTGACGCTGATGGGGCTATTTTCGCTCCCGGCCAGCAAGTTGAGAAAGTCCTTTCTACCGCTAAGATCATTTGGCAAACGGAACGACGCCAAGCGGAAGCAATACAGTCTGGAAAGAAACTTCGTGAGCAACTCCGATTCGACGAATATCTGGATAGACGCTCCACCGATCCAACCTATACCTTTCGTAAACATCTGCGAAATATGGGAGGAGCTATTGAGGAGTAACAGTGGCTAACAAGGCGCTCCACTTGACTCCCAAAAGCGGGCTTCCGTTTCAATCCATCCCACTTTTGGGAGAAAGTTAGCTTGTTCGTTAGGATGATGAGCAATACTACTACTGGATAAATGGAGTGGTAAATGAACATACCGAAGAGAACCAATCGCTTTTGTTACACAAGACCAGATGGTTACCCTCGAATCAGGGTCTACCACAAAAAGGGTTCAGGGAAGAAAATGCCACGATACCTTTTGAAATGTGGCTGTTGCGACGAGAAGTTGGAAATATACTATGACGACGAAGGACTTGAAATAAATGGTGTGAACGGTTCGATAGATGATTGGCGTGAGATTTTTCTTCCACTATTGCGAATTGAGCAGAAAGACAACAAGCTTATTGTCAAATAGTGTTAACCAAAGACATTAATCATCCTAGCCATTCGCTCCAGCGGACGGCAATAACGCCGCCGCTGATTTTAGACGTTTAGGCCTAAGACTGGAGTTCGAGATGAAGAAGAATCCCGGAGAACCCCGACTTCCATGGGTCACCAAGGACGGCTATCTTGACGTCGCGAAGCTCCCAATCGATAGTATCCTGAAACAGGGATTGAGTCTGGACATCTCACAGTTTCAATCCGCTTGCCGACTACTGGCAACTATGGAAGGCCACGGCCGGAAAGAGGCAGGCGTGTATCTGGTCGGTCTGTTCTACCGTTTCCGCGATGACCTCGAGAGACTCATAACCGTCGTCGAGCAGCTTCCAGAAGACACCCAGTCAGTCGAGATACTCGTCTCTGAGTTATACAGGGTAAGGAGCACCAACTCCACACGGCGTTACCTCAACACGGTGATCAAGACCCTTGCCCGCTACCCCAGGCAGTTGACTGAGGAGCACTTCGAGCGATTGTGCAATGACAAGGCCTTCTCGGCTCGCATGAGGGCTAAGTTCAAGGCGATTCTGAACGAACTTGTTTACGAACCCGGGAATGATTGGGCCTAACAAGCGGCTGGAGCGGTCCGGCTGGGACACGGTGTGTCATACCGGCAGGCTGGTGGCCGCCAGCCGCTCAGCCGCAAGTTGGGCGGAGATAAAAAATGATTGCCATCATATTCAACATTGACGGAACACTGGTGGAGAGCTCTGACTTTGACGGAGAGTACTATATTGCGGCAATAAAATCTGTTCTCGGAGATGTTCGCATTTATGATGATTAGGCCAGATTTGGCGAACTAAACCGAACGGCGGTTCGGCGAATTCCGCAAAATCAGTGCATCCTAATCAGTAGACGCAGTTATTTGCTTTACGCTGTCTTNNCTGCCCAGTGGAGATTGCTTCGTCACTGCGTTCCTCGCAATGACGCAGTACTTAGTGCGTTCATATTAGTTAGACGCAATTTCCGCGAAAAAGGTTGCCTCAGGCCGGCGGCTGGTGCGCTTTAAGGAAATGATACTCCGTAGTGAAGAATAGGACGCCGACCCAGAGCCTTACCAGAAAATACGCCTGCTGCCAGAGAAAGAGGAGCACCGGCCCGAGGCCGGCCTTGGGCAGTGCTTTGGCCACGGCCAGATACACCAGGGTCGTGAGGACGAAGAGGAGGCCGACGATCAAGAAAAGGGCCCAGGCCTTGAAAAAGCGCCTTCCGAGAAACCGGAAATTCCGGAGCGTCGCCCGGAAGGCCTTGCGGCTGTCATCGGCGACGAGGGCGACCTTGACATAGTCGAAGAACATCTTGATGATCGAGAAGAGGAGCAGGAAGACGAGAAGGCGCAAAGAGGATGAGATCAAGGTCGTCCATTGCGTTGAAGCCCCCTTGGACCACGCCCGGAAGGGGATGGAGACTAACCGGCCGAGGATACCCAGGACGAGGAAATAGCCGACGAGAGAGAGAAGGAAGACGCGGAAGAGTCGGCCGAAGTAGCGGCCGCAGTCGCCGAAGAAATTCCGGAACGTCACTTTTTCCTCAGCGGCCGCGATCCGGCCGATGATGCCCCCGTTGAGGAAGGCCAGCAGGACCAGGAACAGAAGGGATGTCCCCAGAAGACAGCCGATGAGGAGCGGCGGCATCTCCTGGTACTTATAAACGAGGTCCCCGATCCAGAGCAGGTCCACTCCGGCGAAGAGCTTTTCGCCCAGGAGTGAGCGGGAGAACTGGCTCTGGAGAAGGAAATAGAACGGCGCCACGACGAAAAGCGCAAATAACAAGTAGACCGGCCACAGGAAGGCGAGCACCCTCCCCTTTCGAGCCGTCGTCGTTAAACCCTGGCCAAGAATCTTGATGATACCCATGGTCTTTCTCCTAGCTCAGAGCGCTGAGATAGTGGAGGTAGTTTTGGACCCAGAAGAGCAGGCGGGAGGCCAGCCGGGTGACGCCGCCTTTGCTTGGCTTAGCCTTCAGACTGTTGTTTGAGAGGTTGGAATCGATGAGCCAGATGAGATCCGGATCGATCTCGGCGGATTTCGCCTTGGCGGGGTTTTCGAACCGGAAGTTCTCCCACCGGTCCCGGCCGTCCCAATGTCTCACCTCTTCGCTCCCGTCCTCAAAGACGACGCGCAGCTTAACCCTGGCCTCTCCCCCGAGCACGGCCTCGCCGAACCGCCGGACCGTGACATCCGTGACATAGGTTTTCTGGCCCTCCTTCTTTTCCCGGTCTCGTTTTTTATCTTTGTCGAGGTCTTTTTGTTTGATCTCTTCTTTTCTCCCGTCCACTTCAAAGACACCGAGATAGAGGTCTTTTTTCTCCTCGGTCCGGAGTCGAGAAACCCCGTAATCAAAATTATGGGTGGTGAAAAAGAGTTCCTCGAAGAACCAGATCAGGTCCTGCCCGCTGACTTCGTTGACGACATCGATGAAGTCCGGGGTCCGGGGGTGACGGAAGCGGAAGCGCATCTGGAAGGTCCGCATAACCCGGAGCATTGTCGCTTCGCCCAGAAACCGTTCCAGGGTGTTCAACCCGGTCGAGGCTCGCATGTAAACGTTCATCGCGTAGCTCATCCGGCTCGAAAAAAGCCAGGACGGCGTCGTAACCGGGTCGCGTTCGGCGGTCATGATGGCCGCCAGTCGGTCCAGCTCGAAATCGAGATATCTGGGGAAGTTGATGAGCCAGGTCAGCGGCCAGCCGAAGAGAGAGGCCGAGAACATGCCCGGGCCGTACGCCTTGCCCTGCACTCTCCCGGTCGAGTAGGTGTTGATCCCCTCGTCGAGCCAGGCCTCCTCGAACTCGTTGTTGGCCGCCAGTCCGTACCAGTAGCCGTGGCCGAACTCGTGGACGATGACGCCCTCGGGCGAAAGCTGGTTCTTGCTCGGCAGGACCCGCGTTCCCGCGGTGAACAGCGTAGGGTATTCCATGCCGCCGCTGCCCGTCCGGAACGGCGGGTCGACCATGGTCACGGTCTCGTAAGGATAGGGCCCGTACCAGAGCCCGTAATACTTGATGGCCGCGCGGAGGGCCCGGAAATGGCGTTCGATCTGGCCCTTGTGTTCGGGCGCGATGAGCAGGGTCATCTTGACGTTGGGCAGCCGGACCTCCTCGAACGGCAGGCCGAGGAGCTCGGCGGTCTCCCGGTATTCCTGAGGGGTCACTTCCCTGTCGGCGACGAACTCCCTCTCGATCTTGAGATAGCGGGGGTCAGCCATCCAGGCGAAGTCGTGGACCATGGCCTGGCTATAGGTCAGCGTCTTCGTGCCGGCCGGCCCGTCGATCCGCTCGTCGATCTGTTTCCCCGAGGAGCCGACGACGAAGTCGCGGGGCACGGTGATGTGGACGACGAAGTCGGCGAAGTCGGCGAAGAACTCGGAGTTCTGATGGTAAGCGTGGGCATTCCAGCCTCTTCCCTCCTCATAGATGCCGGGCTTAGGGAACCACTGGGCGATGAAGAAGGAGTTCCGGTAATAGCCCGCGCGGGCGACCGTCCGGGGGATCTTGCTCCGGAACTCGAGCCGGAGGCGGACGCTCTCGCCGGGCTCGACGGGCGCCGGGAAGAGGATCCGGGCGACGGTCTGGTCACCGGGATGGTCGGGGCCGTCCGGAGTGACGAACTGAAGGCCCGGCTTGAGGTCCGTGCCGTCCGCCAGCCGGATGTCCGTGACGTCGATCCAGCCCCACTCGCCGTCGTCGGGAGCGTCGCCGTCGCCGAACATGGTCTCCGCCGCGGCTTCGCGGAGGAAAGCGCTGTCCTCGTTCTTGAAAGCGTTCCAGTAGAGATGGAGGAGCATGTCCGGGACGGTGTCTTTTGTCGGATTCGTCCAGACGAGCTCCTCCTTGCCGAGGAGCATTTTGCCGGCCGCGTCGAGCTCGACCCAGATCTCGTAGCGCAGGCCGGGCGCGCCGGACGCGGCCTCCGGTTCCTGGGCCGGGCGGGCGGCCGATGCCCCGAGGACGAGCACGGCGGCCAGCAGGCCGAAGGCGNNGCGCCCCCTCCGATGAGGAACAGGACGAGGCCGAGGATGGCCGGTATCTCGGCTAAGACCATGGTCAGGAGCGCGGCCCTCTGGAGCCGCATCAGGCCCGACGCGCGGCCCTCCCCCTCCTTCCGCCGGAACAAGCGCGGACGGAGGACGAGGATGAGGAGGATGACGGCAGCGGCCGCGCCGAACGCCGCGTAACGGACGGGCTGCAAGCCGGCGACCGTCGCGAGGCCGCGGAACGGCTTGAGGG
>DQHV01000393.1 GCA_003524335.1 Candidatus Aminicenantota bacterium
AGAGCAAGAAGAGGCCAGATCGCAATATCGGCCATGACTTTCGCATCATAAAAAGGAGGTGCTCCGTTGAAGAGCAAAATTCTCACACTTCTTGTTATCGGTCTTTTTTTCGGTGCCCTGGCGCAGGGCCAAGCGCAGTCTGAAAAGAAGCTGCAGCCCACCCAGGCCAAGGCTCCCCTTCCCATGTACCAGCTGGCCGAGGCGATGGCCCAGCGGCTGAACAGCAGCCTGCAGGTGAAGACCGTGGTCGGCGATCCGATGAAGGTCGGGAAGGTGACCCTCATCCCGATCATGATGATCGACATCGGGTTCGGCGGGGGCGGGGGCGGTATGCCGCAGAACCTGGATATGGGCGGCAAGGGCTTCTACATGAGCGGCGAGGCCCGTCCGTTGGGTTTTGTCGTATCCAGCAAGGCGGGGACGAAGTTCGTCAGCGTCGGCAAGATCCCCAGGAAATAAGGAGCTTTCCATGTACGCCAATAAGTCCATAGTCTTTTTCTTCGGCGGCCTGTTACTCGTCTCTGGACTCCTGAATGCCCAGGCCCCGCTCGAGCAGCCCCTGGCGAACTTCGACAAGCTCGTTTCGAACCTAAGGGTCGGTGCCGTCGTCGGCGAACCGGTCAAGGTCGGAGAGACGTTCGTCGTCCCCTTCGCCAAGATCCACTTTGGCTTGGGAGGCGGCGGGGCCATGATGGCCTTCGGCGGGGGCATGGGCGGCAAGACCGTCCCGCTCGGAATCCTGATCATCGAGGGCGAGGACGTCCGAGTCGAGCTCTTCCCCGAAGAAGAGAAAAAACCGTCTCTCTTTCAGGAATTGCTTCCCGTTCTCCTCAAGATGCTGCCCCAAATGATGGGCGACAAGTCTCCCTTCGGGCCCAAACCGCCGGCGGCTCAGCCGGGCGCCGCGGCCAAACCCGCTGAGGTCCCCAAGGACGCCTCCCTGGACCACCTCAAGAAGCTTTTCGAAGAAAAGAGGTTCTCGGAAGCCCTCGATATGGCGGACGCGCTCCTGGCCAAAGACCCGGACAACGCCAACCTTCATGCCTGGAAGGGACATGTCATGGGGAGCCTTGCCCAGGGCAATCCCGCTAATATGATGAAATACGGGATGGGCGCCATGCAGGAGTATGAGACCACGCTGCAGCTCGATCCCAACAACGCGGACGGGCATTTTGGCCGGGGCATGGCCCGGCTGATGGCGCCTCCCGGTTTCGGCGGCGACCTCGATGGAGCCGTAGAAGATTTTGAGGCGGCGGTCGCCAAAAGGCCGTTTGCCGAGGCCTATTTCAACCTCGGCACAGCCTATCAGAAGAAGGGCGATGTCGAGAAAGCCAAGGCCGCCTACAAGAAGGCCCTGGAGCTCGAGCCCGGCCATCCCGGGACTGCTAAGGCCCTGGCGGCGATCCAATAGACGGGCTTTCCTCCTGACTGTCTTTAGTTTATAGTCTGCTCAGGAGAAGTGTTCTTCAGGTCATGCGGACAGGTCTGAGGTTCTGTCCGTCTTGACGAGGACTCTGTTTTAAAGGAGGAGAGCACATGCCTGAGAATCAAGAAAAAACCGTTGTCTGCGAGGTCTGCGGGCAGGTCAAGGCTNNTCCAAAGGGACCATCCCCAGGCTTCGAGAGAGGGCTCGATCTGTTCCGCCGATCTCAGCGCCTACCGGATGGAATTCATCAAGAAAACCCTGGAAGAGGAAAAGGGCGAGCTGACGGCCCTCGAACAGGAAGTCGTCACCAGCATCCAGGAGCAGGAGACGGTGTCCAGGGACATCCATAGAGAGTTTGAAGGGCGTTTGACCTTTGGACAGCGCATGGCCGACCGTCTGGCCACCTACGGCGGAAGCTGGAAATTTATTCTGACCTTCCTCGGCATCCTATTTTGCTGGATCATTATCAACACCGTGCTCCTGATGCGGAAGCCATTTGACCCCTTCCCCTTCATACTCCTCAACCTTGTCCTCTCCTGCCTGGCGGCCTTTCAGGCGCCCGTCATCATGATGAGCCAAAATCGGCAGGACGCCAAGGACCGCCTGAGGTCGGAGCATGATTATCGCGTGAACCTGAAAGCCGAGCTCGAGATCCGCTACCTGCACCAGAAGCTTGACCACTTCCTGAAAAAGGAATGGCAGACATTGCTTGCGATCCAGGAGGTCCAGATCGACCTGATGAACGAGCTGTCCGGGAAAGGGACCGGAAAGAAATCTTCTTGAATAATTGAACAACCTAAAACATAATCTCTGTCTCAAGACCGGAATGTACGGGAGGTGTCTATGGGCAAGGGATTGAAGCGGAGAGAGTTCATGCAACTCGCGGCGGCCGGAAGCGCGATCTGCGCGGCCGGGCCGAGGCTTTGGCCGTTCGCCGCGGCCGGTCAGGTGGCGGGATCAAGACTGGTCAGCCCGGGCTGCCGGGGGACCAAAGTCAAGGTCGCGCGTCTATTCGTAGCGATCCCGAGGGGCAATTGGCCCAAGCCGACCCTCGACCTTCAGCAGGAGATGGCTTTCTACCGGGCCGAATTCGCCCGGATGAAGGATGAGTTCGCCGATATCGATTTCGCCGTGGATGAGCTCGTAACCACAGCGGCGCAAGTATCCGCCCTCCGGGACAGGCTGGCGATCGTAGACGGCATCCTGGCCATCCATCTCAACATCGATGTCGGCAACATCTTCAGCGCGATCCTGGCCGCTGCCAGACCCACAGTCATTTTCGCCCGCCCGTATTCGGGACACGAATGGGTGGACTTTGGAGAGATCCGCCGGCAGCCGCTGGGCGCCAAGCTGGATTGCCTCCTAACCACCGACACCAACCAGTTGGCTGTAGCCGTAAGGCCATTCCGGGCTATCCACCATCTCCGCGAAGCTAAGGTCATCAACCTGAGCACGGCGGACTTCTCCGACTACGCCGCCAAGGTCAAGAGCAAGTTCGGGACTGAAATCAAGCCGGTCGGGCTCGACCGGATGGTCGCGCTCTACAACAGCATAAGCGACCGTAATGCCGGGGCCGAGGCCGACCGCTGGATCAAGGGGGCGGCTCAGGTCGTCGAGCCTCCGCCCGAAGACATCTACAGGTCCGCTAAGCTGGCCCTAGCGTTCGAGAGGCTTCTCGACGAGGAAAAAGCCACGGTAATGACCGTGGACTGCTACGGTACGATGTGGGACAAGACAATCAAGCTTCCCGCCTATCCCTGCCTGGGCTTCTCCCGCTTGAACAACATGGGCTTGGGCGGGATCTGCGAGTCTGACCTCCGCTCCACCATGACCCACATTATTTTCCAGGGGCTGGTGGGCCGGCCCGGGTTCGTCAGCGACCCGACGGTCGATGAATCCANNGAAGCCGGCGGCACCCTACAAGATCCGGACGGTCCTGGAGCGCCAGGAGGGTGTGGTTCCCCAGGTCGAGATGCGCGTCGGCGAGAGGGTTACCCAGGCGATCCTCGTCGGCATGGACACGATGCGCTATTTCACCGGGACGGTGATCGCGGCGCCGGTGAGGTTGGAGGACGACCGAGGCTGCCGCACCAAGATCGAAGTCAGAGTCGACGGCGATATCACCCGGCTCTGGCAGAACTGGACGGATGGGTTGCACCGCCAGACGGTCTACGGAGATATCAGCAAAGAGCTCGGCTTTTTCGCGCGGTTTAAAGAGATTCGGCTGGTCAACGAAGCCGCCTAAAGGGTGGTACCTCGGGGAACGTCCCCGATTTAATCGCTGGTCATGATGAACAGCGGCTNNAGAAACCGGGGGAGAGTGAAATGCTCTCATCTCCCCAATTGCTATCCTGATGATTCCCTGCACTTCCTCATATACTTCTGGAGCAAAGAATGGCTTATTCTTGTTAATAGCATCATTCACAATTTCAAAATTTCCAATAAGGTCCTGCAGTTTTTCTTCCTTAAAATCCTCAGGCCTCTCTGGAACAAATGGCCAATTCAATTGAGCAATTGAAACTCTGAGTTTTTCCAATCTCCCCCAAAGATCCTGATAGACGCTTAGTTCTTTTTCAAATAGCAAATTATGACTAAATAGTCTTTCTGAGATAGAGCTTTTCAGTTTTTCTATTTTGCTATCTACCCAAAACTTGCCAATAACCCCAACTATGAGCCCAACTATAATTGGGCCAATTATTGTATCGGTTATACTTTCAACTTCCATAACTGCCGCCTAAGAGATGCTGTCATAAGCTCTTGCCAACTTTCTTCTGTTCTTCCTTTTTTTCCCAATTTCAATTATGCTCTTTAGCCCAGCTTCTCTTTCATGTTTGCATACATACCAATCCTTGAGCAGGATCTCAATTAGATAGATCAACTGGTCAGCTTCATTAGGATCAACATCAATGATCAGATTTATATCACTTTCCATGTGAGCACCAATATTGCCCACTATTCTGACTGCATCAATTGCTTTCCAGGTATCAGGATCACACTTATCCNNATTTTGCCTATTGCATCCATTAGCCTTTTTTCCTTTACTCCCCAAAAATCTCTTATCATGCCTTGAAGGCATCTTCTTGATAGAGTTGCTGAGGCTTTTGGACTTAGATCTTTAATCAAACATGCTTCTTCATAATCTTGAAGAATGGGTTTGGGGATATAGTCTGGAAATAGCTTGGCTCCAGATGGTGGAATCAGCTTCCAGCTTTTTATTAGCTTCCCCACATTCCATGACTCATCATGTGTAGGCCCTGATCTTGAGACCACCACATCATNNTGTAATAAATGTAAATCTGCCACAATCTGGATTTGGGCACTCTATTAATACATTTCTTACTGCTTTTTTATGCGCAATAGAAAATAAATTCCCCTTTTCCTCAAAGTCTTTTTCTCTGATAGTTGCATTTTCATTGCAGAAAGGACAAGTCCACTTAAACACTATCTTCCTCCTTCTTATGTTGTGCTATTGTCTGGGAAAGGATCTTCATGTTCATGCACTATTTCCCATTCACCACACTCATTCTGTTCCCTGACTATATGGACAAATTTTTTGCCTATCCTATCGACCCTGATGGCTTCTTGTGTGGGCCTTTTTGTTTCCCCACTAATCTTGGTTCTTTCTTTTCCTTCCTCAATGGGCTTTTTATAACCAGGCCTCCTATGCTTCCATCCTGCTTGATCTCTTAATCCAATGACCTCAGTTTTCTCAACATTGTGGAGTCTGTGCCCACAAGACAACTTGATGGTTTCCCCATCTTCAAATCTTTCAATAACCAAAATGTCCTTTTCTTCTTTGCAAGTAGGGCAAAGCATCCTATAGTCTTGCATTTTTTCTCTCATTGGGAGATTTCCTATTCACAATTCAAGATCATCAGCTTCAGTCTTTTTCCAGCCACAATCTCCACAAGTTATACACTCCACATAACTTGGATAAAAACTCTCACCTTCACCAGGCTTGTAATCAACATCAACATCATAGAGCTCTTTCCCAATTGTAAGACTATTAGATCCACACTGGGGGCAGGCCTTGAAGGCATCAAACCCCTTTTTCATATCATCTATTGTTTTCAATCTGATAAGTTCATTGAGTTCTTTGACAGATAGTTTTTCTCTTTGATCCTCTAACAACCCTTGCCTGATGTATTCTGGCAATTTGTTAAAGAGATCATTTTGATCATGATTTGATTTTTTGTAATAAAAGTGTGCAATAATCCATGAGGCTATCAAACCCAAAACAAAGCTAAAAATACTTGATATAATCATTTTCCCCTTAATTTTCCCCTTGATTTCTTTTTACTCCTGCAAATAAAGATTGTCAATAAATACTCCCTCACTCCAGATGGAGAGATCCTGGATGATCCACTAAATAGCCTGCTGTTGTGCCACAAAAAATTGATAGAANNCGGAGCCTTTCCCGATCATAGTACTTGTCCACATCCACCATCTTTTTCTTGCTGGTCACGATCTCGATGGGCACGTTGTCGTATTCGCCGTTGCGCAGGCAGACCATCCGCCCGAACTTCTTGTCCAGGATGAGATCCAGGGCCAGGTTGCCGAAGGCCATGGGGA
>DQHV01000208.1 GCA_003524335.1 Candidatus Aminicenantota bacterium
GGGCCATGTTCATTTCCCCGGCGGGGACTTTCAGCGTATGAACACTGGAGATGTCCTGGGCGCAGTAGATGTCTCCCAGGAAAGTCGGGAGACCGGCCACGATGATGACCAGGGCCGTGACGGCGAAAATCTTTCGGAACCGGCCCAGATGCGCCAGCCCGGCGACCAGCAGAACCTGCAGGATGAGACTGAGCTTCAGGGGAAATTCATTTCCCAACGGCTCGATGCGCAGGAAAAAAGAAAGAACGACGGCCAGGATCAGCGAAATGAACAGCGCGGCCGTAAAGACGCTGCGACTCCTTTTCCATTCGAGCGGGTAGGCGATCAGGGCCAGGATAAATACCGGGCCGAAATTGAGTCCGATTATCCAGAGGAGTTTTGAGGCCTGCGGGAGAACGAATGAGACGGTCGAAGAGACCGATCCGAGCATGGCCGTGGCCTTGACGAACACCAGCGACAGGGTGACGGAGGAAGCCAAGGAAATCAGCGCAGAGCGGGAGAATCGGCCGGAGGTCAGGGTCAACAGCAGGTAAATTCCCAGTATGAGGAAGCCCACTCCGCCGATGAAAAAGCTCGAGAGGAAAGAAAAAGCCATGGCCGCGGAAGCGAGCGGAAACCGGCCCCGCTTGACGAACAAGAGGCTCAGCAGCAGGAAGGTGAGAGCTTCCAGGTGCATGGGGGTGAACAGGATGGCGCGGTGCAGGGTGTCCATCGGGGGCTGGGAAAATAACACGTTCGAAACCCCGTCAAAATGCACCAGGTTTCGAAAGAACAGGGGATTCTCGAGGAATCGGGAGAAGTGCCGGCAGATGTAGTACAGGCCTTCGACGCTGACCGAGAAGATCAGGATGANNGGGGTGTCGCGGCTCAGGGTGTTGACCACGGCCAGATGCTTCATGGAGACCGCCCAGAAAGAGGCCCGGTAATGATAAAAGCCGTCCCGCTCCTGTCCAAAATTCTTGAAGGGGAAATAAGTGATGGCGGCGCAAAGGAGCAGGGCGGCGACGATCCAGACGCCTCCCCTTTTCCGGTCGCGGGCCTGAGGGGCGTTTGCGGGTTTGATTTTGAGCGCCAGCGCCGCGGATACAAGCGCCAGCGGAACCACCAGAATCAGGTGATGCAGATGCATGACTTTGGCCAGGAACCAGATCAACTGGAACAGCCCCAGGCCGCTCAGGGCGGGGAAAAGCCACGCCCGGAACAGGTCGCTTTCCACTCCCGGCAGGAAAAGGCGCGTCGCCTGGCCGAGTATGATCACCATAATGAAATAGGCGGAAGTCAATAAGACGGCGGCCGAAGGAATACGGAACGTGATCAGATAGACGGCGAACAGAGAGACAAAGAGCATTCCGGCGACAGGGAGCTTGTTGCCGCGCATGATCCTAGTTCACGAACTCGGTTCTTCTTTGAAAACGATATAGCAACGCCAATAATATCAGTTCCCCCAGAAGAAGGTAAGACTGGAGAAAATTCCACCCCGTGTCAGCGAACGCCGTGTTGAGGAAATGGAGGAAATGGCTCGAGAGAAGATAGGAAAATGCGACGGCCGCGATCGGGATGCCCTTATCCTTGAGTCCTCCCCGGAAAATCGTTTCCCACAGCAGGAGGAAGATGATGAAGGTGAATCCGTAGGTGTGTTCCCAGGCGATCGGAGAAGCGATCGTGATGCTCAACAGCACGATCAGGTAAGGCAGGAAATTCAGCCGCTTTCGATTTCTCCAGCCGGAGCCCAGGGCCAGACCGAGAATGAGCAGGGAACTTGCGGTGGTTCCCCAGCGGACCAGGGCGTTCTCCGGCGGATACTTGTCGGCCACCCAACGCAGGTTGTTGCCGTTCTGGAGAATGCGGTTGAGAAAGCCGTTGATCGATTGGTTGGGATAATAGCCCTCTCCGTGGTTACCGATATAATTCAGCGCCCGGACGTAATCCAAGTGATTCTCCCACCCGTATAGGGCGAGTGACGCCGCGAGCCCGCAGAGTACCACGATCAGGAACGCCACTGCGAAACGTTTGCGCTTCGCCAGAAGGCCCCAGAGGAGCGCTAGCCCATAAGAAGGCTTGATCAGCGCGCAGAACCCCATCGCGACGCCCGAAAGTCCCTCCTTGCCGCGGTCAAAGGTCAGCAGGGAAAAAAGCAACATTGCGTTGATCCAGATCTGCGCTTGTCCGAGGGTGAACGCCTTGAAATAGGGGTAGAAGGTGAAGAGGAGAAGGGCGACGGACGCGTTCTGAAGGACGATGTCGCCGCGCGTCCTCCCGGCCCGGTCCGCGAAACCGTTGAAGAGCCAAAAAATCGTACCGATGCCGAAAAGCAGAAAGATCCTGTTGATAATAGAAGTTGTTATGAATATGAACCGGTCCCGATCGAGATCCTGCAGCGGCCGGAAAAAGACCAGGGCGGTGGGAGGGTAGATGAATTTCAAACGGCGCTTGAAAAAATTTTCCCGGTAGATGAGGGAAGACCCGTATTTTTTTTCAGTCTGTAGGACGTCGTACAGAGGAATAATATCCCCGGGCGCCTTGATCCTCGAGAAATCGAGGAATTTCAGGGCATGACTCGTCAGGGGAGATTCCCGGGCGACCGTCAGGGAGAGCGTCACGTTGAGCGCCGCAAAGGCGGCCAGGAAGAGCGTGAAGCCCTTCAAACCCGAAAACCAGCCTTTTATTCCGGCCATTGCCTGATGGCGGAATCGCGGGCCCGGGCCCGCTCAATACTCGATCTCGCTCTCGATCTGCTCGCCATTGAATGTGGCAACGCAGGTTACGGCGTAATCGTACAGAGGTGTCGCCTGGATCCCGTCCGTATCGTCGAAATAAAGCTGGCTCGCGGGAATATTCGCCTGGTAGGGAGTGGACCCGTACGTCGTCTCCGTCTTGAGTTTCCGGTAGAGGTTGAAATAATCGATCGTCACGTTTTGCTCGACGTTGAAGGGATTGTTTTCCCAGGTGATATGGTTGATCCAAAAGCCCTTGAAGAAGGATCTTTCAAGCTGGGGTTCGATGTGAACATTGACCGCGGACTTGACCCGGATCTTGGGGATCTCGGGCGTGCCGGCGAGCAAGGTGAAGTAAACTTGAGTGGGCTCTTCGCGGGTGCAGAAGGCGATGAGCAGGTTTCCATGGGCCGGAAAGAGGTCAAAGTACACGGTGGGTTTGTCGTAAACCAGGATCGGCGTTTCCCAAGCCTCGGTTTCGCCGTTGAATTTCACTATATAAAGATGATGGCTGGAACTTTTCGCCAGGCAATAGAAATCGTTTCCCTGGGCAACGACTTTGTTCCACATGGAGAAATCCGGGTGGCGCTCGGAGCTGACGCCGATCGACCTGATCGGCGACCATGTCTCAGTGGACTGGTTGTACCATCTGGACCAGAAAGCGCCGCGCAACCACCAGGTCACCATCACCAGACCCGTGTTGTCGTTGGCGGCGACCCACTGAAGAAACGCCCAGCCGCCCTGTTCTTTTGAGACTTCGCTAAAGTCAACGAGGGCGTTGTCCTGGTCGAGATGGAACAGGCAGGTCTCGAGGACTTCCTCGCCCAGGCCGAAAACCTCGCCCTTGTAGGCCACCCAGATATGATCGTTGGCATCGACCGCGACGGCCGCGGATGAAGACGATTCCCTGTCGTCGGTCAGGTTCTTGAAGCGGGAAAAATTGGTCTCGCCCTTCTTGAGATAGCCGACGGTGATGTCCTTGTAGATGCGTTCGTATTTGCAGGTGGCCACAATGACCAGCTCGTCGTCGGAACGGATGTCGAGGGATATCTGGAATCCCTCGTATCGGGCGGGCCAGGGCACCTTGACGGGTTTGGTCCAGACTCCATCCCTGAACGTCGCATAGAAGACAAAGTCGTCCATCAGCTCCCAAATGACATGAAAACGGTTCTCGCTGTCGGCGACAATGTCCGAACCGAGGTACACACCGTCCGTTTCCGGCTGATTGGGGATGGGCGCGGGATTGGACCAACTGCCGTCCTTGAAATGGGTAAACAACATGCCGCGCTTGTTGCCGCTCCGCCAGATCGCCAGACGTTCGCCATTGTCGTTTTCGCCGATTCCGGGATAGCGGTTGTTGCCGGGTTGGCCTTTGGATAGGTGGGTATACGAAAAATCCACAGAGAATGCATTGACGCTGAATATCAGGAATAGGATCCATAAGCCGATTTTCCTCATTTGTCCTCCACGGAAATAGTTTTCAGATGTTGGTCCGTGATTCCGGAACAAAAAAACCTGCCTAAGGTTTTCAATTATATTGTCTCCCGCTGCATTGTCAACGCCCCCCGGTCAAAACCGGAAGACCAGCCCGGCGCCGAATTCTTTTCCTCCGAGGTCGAGCTCGTTGGTTCCGTCGGGCAGGGGATCGGTCAAAGTCTTCTTGACGCCGTTGTAGCGGAAGAAGACCTTGCCGGAGAGGAACTTGAAGATATGAACGTAGGTCCCTCCCTGGACGTGAAAACCGAACGCGTTTCCGCTGGTATCGGGAAGGTCCGCCCCTTCGACTTTTTCGGAATAGGAATAGAATTCGAACCCGGCGCCCACGAAGGGCTCGATCCTGTTCCAAACGATCGGTCGATAGACGAGGCCGAGCGAAGCCATGTTCAGCCGGAACTTGTCCTCCTGTTCGTAGAGGGTCGTTTTCGTTTTGTCGGTGTAGATCCGGTACGAACCCCAGACGTCGATGTTATACAGGACGTGGACAGAGGCCTCGAACCCAAACAGGTTCCTCTGGGAGTGGCCGAAGAAGGAGGTCAGGTTCTCGTCGTTGAGCATGGCTCCTTCGAAGTAGACGCCGAGCCGGAACCTGGGCTGTTCCGTTTCCTGTGCCCGGAGAGCAGCCGTCGTTCCGGCAGTCATGAAAATGAGAGCCAACACGATGAGCTTCGTAGCGTGCTTTTTCATGGATGTCCTCGTTTTTTTCTTTCTCTGGATTGGGCTTCTTTAAACCGTCACTTTCCACCAATTGATCATCATACAGGATTCTATCCGATTCGTCCTGTCCGAGTTTAACACGGGCAGCCCCTTTTTGACAAGTCTAAGATAGTATCTTATTAATAATCAACCACATGGCCTCTGGGAGATGGATAATCGGCTTGGCATCAAGCCGTGTCAAACTCGGGTCATGGAGATAAACCGGAATCACCCCCGGGTTCACCCCAAAAGGTGATTGACACTTTTTGCCCGGACAGGTAAAAAGAAAATGAAGATAAAGGGAGAGATATGAGTGATTCGAAAAAAAACGAGATTAGAGGGAGAAACATGAGTGATTCGAAAAAAACCGGTTTGCGATTAATCCTGACGACTCTGGCGATCTTGTCCGTGATGGCGATCCCGGCGGCGGCCCAATACCTGATTTACGACCTCGGCCCCGACGTGACCGTGGTGACCCAGGATATCCGGGCGGACAATACGAACGCCGTTCATCTTGTTTGGACGAACAAGGGTGTTCTCTATTACGGGCGCATCGTCAACAACGCCGTGACCGGAAAGGTGCAGGTGGCCACGGGCGTCAGCACGCGATTCTGGCGTCCCTATGTCTCGGTCCGGCCCGACGGGAAATCGGTCAATGTCGCCTGGTGCCAGGGAGGAGGGAATGGGAATAAGCTGATGCATTCCTGGCGAGACAGCGCCGGGAGATGGCGCACCCAGACCGTTTATCAGGCCTCTTCGACCAAGCAATTATCCATGCCGGCCTGCGCGGTGGACGGTGCCGGCCAGGTCCATGTCCTATTCGGTGTTTTCAACAACGTGAAAAACGACATGTGGTTCACGATCTACTACAAGAAAAGGGCAGCCGGCGGGGCGTGGGGAGCGCTGCAGGCCTTTGCGCCCAAGTTCCCGGAACACACGTTTCCGATGATGTTCACGGACTCCACAGGCCGCGTCCATGCCACCTGGTGCATCGTCGGAAAAATGGGGGCTGACAAAAACGACGCTTACTACTGCACCGCTCCGAGCGGGGGCAAGCTGAGCTATGCTTCCAAGGTCAAGATTCCCAAGGGCCCCGAGCTCACCCTCAACGGGTTCGGCGAAATCTATGTCGATCGCAACGGGGTCGTCCACCGGTCGATCGGAGGATGGAGCGGCCCTCTGCAGAAGATGTGCATCGACCACTCGAAGAAACTTCCCGGAGGGTCGTTCTCCGTGCCCACCCGTGCCAGTATCGACTTCCTTGACCTGGGGCATTGCGATCCGGTCCCCGCCGTCGTGGCGGCGGAAGACGGAACGGCGGTCGTGGCCTGGGGACAGGTCGGAACCGACGGGTCCAACGAGGTCAAAGCCTCCTTCTATGATCCCGTCCGAAGGACATGGACTCTGAACACCGTTGATCCGGCCGCGGGCATTCCCGAGCAAGAGGGGGCTTATCGGGTCGCCATGACTCGCACGGATACGGATCTGTACGGCGTCTGGCGGGCCAGCACCGGGCATCTCATGCTCTTCGTCATGCCGGTGATACAATAAGATTTACTCGGAACTCGGGATAGTTCAGGTTTTTTCTATCGGAACACAAAGACAGGCGCCTGGGTGCTCTTGAGCTTCCCGGCGGCTTCTTGGCTCACTTCCCGGTTTGCTTTGACATCCATTCACGTCATGATTTATCATCCCTGACGAAGGGATGAGGAAAAATCGCCGCAGCAATGCTCATTCTGGCCGTGCAGCGGAAAAGGAACTTCTTATCCACCCTCCAAAAGGCCTGCGAGGCCGCCAACATCTATGGGGAAGACTAAAGGCCGCCACATGAAAGGAAACGAAGGAACGCGGAAGGCTTGGGCGAAGGGCCTGGGGCTCGCCTGCCTCCTCGTCGTCGCCGCGGCCCTGAGGCTCCAGCACATCAAAGCTGACCCGCCGGTCCTCCTCCCTACGATCTCCGGGAGCGCGGGCATCTACTTCGACGAGGGCATCTACTGCCACAACGCGCGCAATAAGATCCTTTTCGGCCGGTGGATAACGGACGAATGGAACCCCGTCGTCTACAACGCTCCCCTGACGCTCGTCTACTTCCTGGCCTTCAAGATGTTCGGCATCTCCATCCTGACGGTTAAGGCCCTCAGCGTCCTTATGGGGCTCGCCGGGATCCTATTCTTCGCCCTGGGGACGCGGGCCTACCTGAACTCCGCCCGGAGCCTCGGCATAGCGGCGCTGTTCGCGCTGGACTTTTACGGAGTGATGTACAACAGGATCGGGCTCCTCGAAAACTTCTCGAGCCTCTGCTTCCTGGCGAGCTTCTTCCTGTTCGTCAGGGCGCGGGGGCGCCTGGGGCCGGTGTTTTTCCTGGGCATGACGACAGCGGTGGCAGTCCTTTCTAAGTATCTCTTCGCCTATTTCCTCATCTCGACGGCCCTGGCCGTCGCCTACGAGGCCTGGAGGCGTTCGGACCGCCGGCTTCTCCTCTCGTTTCTGGCCGGGGGTCTGGCCGTGGGCCTGCCCTGGTTCTTCGGGATCTACCTGGCGTTCCGACCGACTTTCGGCAAGATCGGGGCCGGATGGGGGATCCTCTCCCTTCCCCGTTCAGTGGGCCAGGCCTGGTCCAACCTCGTTCACAATCCTCTGCCGCGCTACCTTCAGCTGGCGCCGGCGGCCGCCTTCTTCCTCATCCTTTTCGGGGGCCTCGTCCTGCTGAAGCTCGTCCGGCCGAAACGCGTCCCGCTCGAGCCGGTCGACGTCTTCGTCCTCTTCTGGATCATCGGCGGAGTCCTCTCCATGGGGCTCCTGAACTATCGTCCCCTGAGATATTACGTACCCCTTCTCCCGGCCCTCTTCTTGGCCGGGTCGCTGCTCCTCAGGGACCGGGACGCCGTCCGGAGGGAAGCCCGAAGCTTCTGGCTGCTGACGCTCGTGCCCGCGGCGCTTCTTTTCCCCGTCCTTAGGATGATGACCTCGCGACCATCGGCCTTCTTCACCTTCCCGCCCGGCCTCCGCGCGCTCATCTATCTGTCGCTCGCCGGGACGATCCTCTATCTCACCCTGCGCAAGGGCTCTCGGAGACCCGTTCTGGAGGTCGTGCTCGCGGGACTGATGCTGGCTGGTCCGCTGTTCCTCTACGAACGGCATTTCTTCCGCGCCCCGACATACGACCTCGAAAGGGCCTCCCGTTTTCTGCAGACTCTGCCGCCGGGCTCGGTGGTGATGGGCCAGGAGGCGCCGCGCCTGACCCTGGGGACGCCGTTCAGGTCCCTCCTGGCCTACGAGAACTGGTTCAACGACCGGGATCCGTTCACCCGGTTCAAGCCGACGCATCTCATCGTGCTCGACAGGTTCGGCGATGCCGAGGCGGGCTGGATCCGCCGGCGGTTTCCGGAAAAGGCGGCACGCCTTGAGCCGGTCCGGAAATTCAAGGTCTGGGACACGACCATGACCCTGTATCGCGTCCCGGATTAGGGCCGGTAGTATCGTTGCGGAACCCTCTGGGGCGGCAGCGCCGCCGCGGCGAAACGCGTCCTTCTCATGGAGATGTCAGACTCCATCCGTGATCATTTGATATATCCCAGGGACCGGAGGTTCTCCAGTTCGTTCTTGGGAAGCGACCGGAGGTCGACGGTTACGGGACGGTCATCGGCCTCGGCGAACCGGCCGAGCCAATCAAGAAACCTGACCTTGAACAGGAGCCGGACGTCGTCCTCCGCTCCGGCCCTGATCTCCTTGAAGACAGGCTTAGCGCGCCCGTAGAGGGTCTCCATGCCCGAAGCCAGGTTCACGACGGCATACCAGTCGCGCCACCGGAGCCCGAAGTCGCCGGCCTTGGAGAACGAGCGGGCCACGGCCATGGCGTCGTCCGGCCCCGCGGCGGCGATCGCCGGGAGCCAGCTCTTCCCGTCCAGCCCGACCTCTTGGCCGAGGAGGTCCAGCAGAGTGGGGAACACGCCGGCCAGCTCGACGACGGCCTCGACCCGCCCCTTCAGGCCCATCGAGGCAGGGAACTTGACGATGAGCGGCACGCGGGCCGTCTCCTCGTAGACCTTGGCCCCGTGCCCCCAGTATTCCCTCTCGTAGAGGGATTCGCCGTGGTCGGATAGGACGATGATCAGGCTCTCGTCGTAGATCCCCCGGTCCTTCAGGCTCTTCATAAGCTTCCCGAGCTCGGCGTCGACATAGGCGATCGCCGCATCATAATTGTCGACGACCGCCCGGACCTCGTCGGGGCCGAAGGGGCGTTCGGCGTGGATCTTCCTCTGGAACTCCTCCAGGACGCCGTGGTCGAAGGCCCGGTCCCTCGGGGCGGAGAACATATCCTGGAACGGGGGCGGGGGGACGATGGGAAGGTGCGGTTCCTTGAAGTGGAAGTAGCTGAAAAGGGGGCCTTCGCGGTCGAGCCAGCCCACGAAGCGGCGGGGCAGGGTCCCGCCCTCCGCCCGGCGCCATTCCCCGATATTGGGGAAATAGTCGTCCACCCCGCGCGCGAAGCCCATGTTCTCCGAGATGTTGCCCGCGGCCGTGAAGAGGGACGTCCTGTAGCCCTTGGCCTTCAGATAGACGGGGATGGTCAGGAGCCGGTTGGAGAGCTTGTTCGTCATGACCCGGACCATGTGGCTCTCGGGGTACAGGCCCGTGAACAGCGTGGCCACGCTGGAGCGTGTGAACGACGCGTTGGCGTAGGCCTTCTCGAAGACGACGGCGTCCGCGGCGAATCGGTCGAGGTTCGGCGACGTCGGCCGCGCGTAGCCGTAGACCGCCAGATGGTCCGGGCGGCAGCCGTCGAGCAGAAAGATGAAGACGTTCGGCGAGCCCGTGAACCGCGGGACCTTCCCCGGGAAAGGGGCGGCCGGGATCCGGACGACCGAATTCTCGACGACGTCGAAGCTCCCGGACCTCGCCGTGAACGTAACGAACCCGGGCGACGGATCGTCGAACGCGTGGACAATCCTCCGCGAAAGGAGGCCGGTTTTCCGGTCGAACGACCGGGCCGTTCTGCGGCCCTCCTGGAACAGGACCTCGGTGATCCCGAGGACGCCGCGCCCCCGGAAGCCGAGGCGGCCGGAGGCCCGTTCAGTACCCACGGTCAGGGTTTCGCCTTCCTCGAGGTGGCGGCGCCGGCGGGGCTCCCGCGGGCCCGCGAGGACCGCGTGGACTGTCAGGACATCTTTGCTCGTCTTGTCGAATTCCAGGAAATTAAAGCCGGCGTTCAGCCGGACGCCGAACTCGGCGGCAGTGCGTCGCGGCGATGGCGCGAGCTCGCCGACGGCAGCCTTATTGACCAGGAGGCGGCAGGGCTTGCCCAGGAGGGCGTACTCGAGCGAGATCCGGCTCTCGNNAGGGAGCCGGGTTCCCACAGCCGTTCACGCCCAGGAGGATCGAGGCGAGCGCAAGTGTAGCGCAGGCTCTTCTCACGTCTACGATTATATCGGACGCATCCCGCCCCGGCAAGCGGAAAGACGACTAAAAATTGGAGTTGGACCTGTGTTCCGATATAATACTTTTATGAATGCGCTGAGCGTGGGCCGGGGCGCACTCCTCCTGCTCGTCCTGACGACTGCCGCCTATCCGCAAACAGAGCCATGGGACCCCGTCTCGTTTAAGTCCGGCGGAAAGGACCATCGGCTGGTCGTCCGCTGCGTGCCGTCCGGAGAAAGCTTCGTCGTCCTTTCTGACGGGAAGAGCGAGACCGTCCTGGGCGGGGCGGGAGGCGAAAACCTGTTCCCCATCGTCCAGGTCTCCGGAGACCGCTTCTATATCCTCTGGGTCAACTACCAGGACGGGCATACGGGCCTCGGATTTTACGACTCCGAGACGAGCTCGTCTCTCCTCTTTCCCCTCCCGGGATTGAAATTCGCCGGATCGCCTGTCCTCGTCGAACAGGCAGGAAGGCCCGCCGGATTGGTCTTCCTAGGGAATGAATCCGACAACGACGATGTNNATCTTCCTGGGGAACGCATCCGACAACGACGATGTCTTCTTCTTCGACTTGGTGGCGGATAGCCTCACGAACGTCACCCGGACGGCCTGGTCCGAGAAAGGGTTCACGACGGAGGCCGGTCCGGGCGGGATCCTCCTCCGGGCCATCAGCCTCAGGGACCGAGCCCGATACCTGCTGGGCCACGGCGAGAGGGCTTTCCGCCTGCTGGGCCGCGAGCCCCTCAGGGGCCAAGAGCCGAGGGCAGACGTCCCGGCTCCCGACGAGCAGGACTGCCAGCCGGCGAACACCTATGTCGCGTTCGGCGACAGCATCACCTACGGGGAAATGCGCATGGTGGACCTGGAAGGAGAGGTCCACCCCGAGTTGGCCTACCCGGAACGCATGAGGGAGGAGCTGGCGACGTTCTACGGCCCGGCATTTCCCCTCAACCTGGGGGTTCCCGGAGATTCGACCTATGACGGGGCCCTGCGGGTCGATCCTGACCTCGCAGCCCTGAACGCCCTGTACTTCGTCCTGATGTTGGGCACGAACGACTGCATCAGCGGCCAGTTCTCTGTCGATTCCAGCCTGGAGAACCTCGCCTACATCATCGATGCCGCCGCGGAACGGGGCATGAGGGTCATCGTTTCAACCATCCCGCCGCGCAAGGACCTCTTCGGGGACCGTCCGTTCGTCCGGAACAACATCGCCGCGTTCAACCTGGGGACCGCCGGGCTCACGGCCGAGAAAGGGATCGGGTTCATCGACACGCACGGGACCTTCATGGCGGCCAATCCCCCGGACGGGTGGAAGGCCCTCCTCGANNGGCTGCGAATCCGACCTTTCGGGCTATCGGGTGGAATATGGGCCCTCTCCGACGTCCCTCAGGCATGTCGCCGTCACCAGCACAAACGGAATCGACTTCTCAGGATTCCCCTCGGAGGATGTCTATTTCCGGGTCCAGGCGGTCGACACAGCCGGACACCAGAGCCGTTTCACCCGGATCTACTCCACCGCCGAGAAGCCTTGGGTCCGGCCTCCGGTCCGCCGCCCCAAGATCGACCGCCGGCCGCCGGTCGGCGGGTCCCTGGTGCCGCGATGAGACACCTCGGCTTCCCGGGCGTCGTTTCGACGGTCCTGATCCTGTTCGCGGCGGTGTCCGTGACCGGATGCCGGGACGCGCCGGACTCCCGGCTCCTCGAGACGCCCTACGCCGTGANNCTACACGGGGAGCCCGGTGGAAGAGACGGGCCTCATCCCCTTCTGCCGCGACCACGGCATAGCCCTGCTCGTGCCCACGGCCCTGTACGAGTACACATTCCTGAAATGCCCCTCCAAGGGATGGCTCACCGGGAAGGAGATCGACGGGGTCGAGAAGATCATCGATACGGTCGTCGAGCGCTATCCTCTGGACCGGGGCCGCATTTGCCTTGCTGGGATCTCGGCAGGGGCCGTCTTCAGCCATAACCTGGCCAACCGGCGGCCGCGCTTCTACAGCGCGGTCCTGTCCCACTCTCAGGCCTACGTGAGCCCCGAAGGTGTTGTCCTCCGCCCGGCCGAAAAGGGACCGCGGTTCGGCGTCGTCTTCTGTTACAACGCCGGCGACTACGAGAACCTCATCGCCTTCTGCGAGGAATCGGAGCGCATCTACCGTGAGGACGGTTACCGCACGATCCTCCTCCGGGACCTCCCGCCTCGCGGTCACGCCTGGTCGAGCCCGAATAACGCTCGCTTCTGGAAGCTCCTCCGGTCCCTCGGCCAGGAGCCCTGAACGCCCGCCCATCCGCGGCCGGTCCGTTTGACAGGCCTCGGCGCCAAATGCTATGTTATGG
>DQHV01000343.1 GCA_003524335.1 Candidatus Aminicenantota bacterium
AGCGTGTCGTCGCCGCCGATGGGGACAAGGTAGTCGATGCCGAGACGTTCGATATTTTTCAGGACTTCCTCGGTCAAGTCGTTCACCTTCTCGTTATACCTGGCCCGCAGGTGCGCCGGCACGTTGACGTCGGGGACATGGCTCGGCCGGGTCCGGGAGGTATGCAGGAAGGTGCCGCCGGTGCGGCCGACCTTGTTGACGATCTCTTCGGTCAGGACCTGGCAGCACTCCGGGTTATCAGTCATTTCATCCCGGTTGATCTCGACGAGTCCGGCCCAGCCGCGGCGGATGCCGATGACATCATACCCTTCGTGGATGGCCCGGATCGTGACGGCGCGGATGGCGGGATTGAGGCCGGGGACATCGCCGCCCCCGGTGAGGATGCCGATGATCCCTTTCTTGGTCTTGACGTTGGCCATAGTCTGTCTCCTTTTCGAGCGCCTGCTCTCGCCTCTAGGCGCAGGATTTCTCCTCCGCATAAAAGAAGGTTGATCGATCGCGGCCCGAACGGATCGCGCCCGGCTTTCAGAATATACGCCGGAGCGTTCCGGCTGTCAAGATTTTCGGCCGGCTTGCCAAGCCCCGGGCATTTGATTAAAGATAAGCCCATGCTCAATCATCTGCCCCTCGTCAAGCCCCGTCCTGACCTGGAAAAGTTCATCTCCATTTTGGCCGGAGAGGACAGGAGCTCGCCGGCACCCCTGGTGGAATACCTGGTCGATGAGACGGTGCTGAGGCCGATCGTCACCGGTCTCCTGGGACGGGCCTGGGTTTCAGAGGGGTTCGATCGTCAATCGCAGCAGGCCTATCTCGATAATTTCATCGCGTTTTGGCACCGGATGGGCTACGATTTTGTGCGGTTTGAACGGGCCCTGCCGTTTCCCGTCAAGCGGGTCATGGCGCCGGATACGGCCGCCGTTACAGACAGGCAAAGAGCCTGGTCGGAGGAACATGCCGGAAGCATTCAGACCTGGGAAGATTTCGAGCGCTATCCCTGGCCGAAGCTTGAGGAAATGGATTTTTTTCCGTTCGAATACATCAGCGCCCATCTCCCCGAGGGCATGGGGCTTCTGACCTCGCATGCCGGCGGTATTTTCGAGCATCTCTCCTGGATCATGTCACTCGAAGGCCTATGTCTGGCGGTCATCGAAAACCCCGGTTTGGTTAGGGCCGTCTCGGACGAGGTCGGCGGGCTCCTGACGGGATTCTACAGGCACGTTCTCGGCCTGGACCGGGTGGCCGCCATCTTCGGTGGCGACGATATGGGTTTCCGCACGGGGACGCTCGTTTCACCAGCCGACCTAAGGGAATATTGTCTCCCCTGGCACCAGCGACTCGCGGCCATGGCCCACCAGAAGGGACTCCCCTATTTTCTCCACTCCTGCGGCCAGATCGAGGCCATCATGGCGGATCTGATCTCCGCTGTCCGGATCGACGGCAAGCACTCTTTCGAGGACGCCATCGTGCCGGCGGAAAAATTTCAAGCCCAATACGGGGAAAGGCTTGCTGTCCTGGGCGGAGTCGATGTTCACATCCTGGCCCAGTCCACCCCCGAGGGCGTGAGACTAAGGACGCGTGCGCTCATAGAGACCTGCGGACGGCGCGGCCGCTTCGCCGTCGGCTCCGGCAACTCCATCCCCAGCTATGTGCCGGCCGAGAACTATCTGGCGATGGTCGACGAGGCGCTGGACCAGAGATGAAGGGCGGCGGTGAGCGAATGAAGTTTAGTGTCCCCCAGATTATATTTTGCCCACGGTCTCCCTGTTCAGCCGCCTGAAGAAATCCGCCATGAACTTGTGGCGGCCGCGGGCGATCCGTCTTCCTTCCGCCGTGAACATCCGGGCTTTGATCCTGCTCAGCTTCACCAGGAACTCGCGATAGGCCGTGTCCTCCTTGGTGTAAGGCTTCGTCTTCCCGACGTCAATTCCGGGATCATGAAGCCTGGCCCCGACTTCGCCGGCGAAAAGGAACGCCCTCCCGACGCCGACGGCGCCGATCGAATCCAGCTTGTCGGCGTCAAATAAGATCTTCCCCTCGAGGGAGTCAGGGACGATCCGGCCCCGATAGCGATGGGTCTCGATGCAGCGGACAATCTTGGCGGTCCGCTCCTCGTCAATCCCGTTTTTCTTCAAGATTTTGCGCGCCAGGACGGCGCCCTTTTCGGCATGGCAGGTCCGGCCGTTCGACCGGTCCTCTTCATCCCGGCCGATATCATGGAGCAGGGCAGCGAGCCTGAGGACGTCGAGATCGGCCCTCTCCTTCCGACCGAGGCGGAGGCAGAGTTCATAGACCCGCTGCGTATGGTCCCAGTCGTGGCTGCCGCGGGCGTTGCGGAAGAAGGACTTGGCCTCTTGCCGGACCGCCTCGAGGACTCGAGGGGAAAGACGATCCTGGCGCGACGGACGTTTCTCCGGCGGGGNNGTGGGCGGGTCTTGGGCGAGGACGGACGGGGACGCGCCATGACAGGCCCCATTTCCCTTTGGCATATATGTTCATCAATGAAATGGAGATCGCCAGAACTAGGGATAACGACTTGAGGTGCCGGCTCAGGTGGAATATGATGGACCCCGGAAATGAAAGGACTGACCGGTTTTCTCTGGCGCTATCTCCCGCCCATCCCTGAGATCCTGATCCCGGCGGCGAGGCGGCCGATCTCATGGATGACGCAACCTGCGCAGACGGGCCGCGTTTCTCCCCGCTCGAGATAAAGACAGTCATGGTTCGCCCGTCCGGAAGGGCAGGACGCCGACGAATCGTTCGGCTCATGCGGCTTGAGACAGAACCCGAGGCCGATGAGTGGCCCGGACTTCCGGGCGCGGACGTTCTGAAGAAAAATCGCGTCGTCCGGTATCGATAGGAGGCGCACGTATTCAGGGCCCGGATGTTTTTTCTCTCGGATGAAATGCCGGTAGCGGCGCAGCCCGCGGACCGTCTTGACCGGATGGGCGAGCACGGCCTTCAGAAAGAACACCCAGGCGTATTCTCTAAGTAGGCTCCGAAAACTGAAATCCCAGACCTGGATGTCCCCGAAGCTGGCCTCATCCAGACGGTCGAAAAAACGGTTGGAGAGGATGCCCATTGCCTGTGCCTGTCCTTGAATTATCACAAAGATAATGGCGGCCGCAAGCGAATACGCACGGGAAAAATGTTGGGGGCGGACCTCCGATGTGAACCGTCCCCTTCCGGTTTATTCCGACTTGACCGAGGCGCCGCAGTGGGGGCAGACCCTCCAATCCGATTCAGTCGGCTTGCCGCAGCTCTTGCAAGTCTGCTGGAGCGAAGCGCCGCAGTGCGGGCAGTAGATAAAGCTGGGCTCCACTTTTTTCTGACAGGCCGGACAGGTCAACGGCTTTTTTTCCGCCGGCTCCGGCGGCAAGGGCGGGGACGGAATCGTGGAGCCCCCCGGCTCGCAGCAGACCGCGTGGTCCTGGCGGACGATGAGGTAAATCAGCAGCCCGATCAGGTTGCCGATGAAAACCAGGAGCGCCCAGAGCAGGCCGCTCATGCGCCGCCGTTCGGCGTCCTTGTACACCCAGAGGATGACAAAGAGCCAGATGATGACGAACAGGAGAGAGAAAGACCAGACGGGGACAAAGGGAAACCACGGGACGTGGAAGAAGGCGTCTCGCATCGCCCCGGTCCCCCTGGCCAGCCCGGTGAATATCCCCAGAGGGGCCAATATCAATGGCGTCAGGACAAACGCCAGGAAGACCATCACCAAGACGAGCATGACCAGGGCACTCATTTTTCCTTTTGGTTTGGCCATGATAGACCTCCTTAGCATGTCGTTAGGATTGTCGAAACCGGATTTGAGATAGACGGCCCCGGCGCATGAGCAGCGGCGCGGCGAAGAGCATCAGGGCGTTCTGAAGAATGATCAGGAGGACAAGCGCCGTCCCGAGCGTCAGCTTCTGGCTTTGCCTGAATTCTTCCAGCCCGGGGATCAGGAAGACGATCGTCAGGCCGGTCAGGACGAGGAGCGCCGCCCAGATCGGCCAGGGGACCGCCGCTGGACGCTCTCCGAAGCCCCGGCTGGCACGGCCTAGAGATAGAGAATCGAGCTGGGCGCGGCAACGTAGCCGGACACTGTCTGAGAGTTCGACGGAGAGCGCCGGTCCGGCCGCCTCCTTGAGGCGATTCTGGAGGCCTCCCCGGAAGCTCCGGAAAGCGGCGCAATCGGGGCATGTTTCCAGATGCTCTTCCAGGGCGAGCCGTTCCTCCCGGATGAGTTTTCTTTCGCCCGATTCAAGCATCAGACGCTCAAAATCTTGGCATCGCATTTGATCCTCTCCCCTTTGGGATTATGGGCGGCTAAATCCCTCTGCAACCTCTTGACGGCCCGGTAGAGCAGGGATTTCACCGTCCCCACCGGGATCCCCATGATCCCGGCGATTTCGGTTTGCCGCAAACCCTCGAACTCGGAGAGCAGAAACACGCGGCGCTGCTTCTGCGGCAGTCCGGCGATGGCCTGGTCGATGTCCCGCTGCAGCCAGGCCTGTTCGGTCACCCGGGCAGGTTCGGCCGACGGCGGAGCGTATCCATCGGAGCGTGAGGAATCCGGCTGGTCACCGCGATATTGCCGGAGCAGGAACATCCGCCGGACGCGCTTGCGACGCAGGGCGTCCCGATGCAGGTTGAGGACGATCGTCAGCAGCCAGGGCTTCAAATCCTGTCCGCCCGGCCGGAGCGGCCCGTGCCTGACCACCCGAAGCCAGGTTTCCTGAAAAAGGTCCTCGGCCTCGGCCCGATTCCCTGTCAGGTGAAAAACATTACGGAAGATATCAGCCTTGTAGAGGTCGTAGGCCGCGTCGAACTCACCACTGCTGTTCATCTCAATACAAAGGACGCATCAGGCGGAAAAAGGTTCAACCCTGAGCCGGGTCCTGGCCAGTATCTCTCCGAAGACACGGAATTGAGAGATTGGTATTGTATCCCGAGTTATGGGAAAATGGGAGGAGAAGGAGGCGCAAACATGCTGGCGAAGAAGGCCCCCGGCATCAAGTCCTCGGAGGTCACTCCGCGGAAACTCTACCTCAACCGCCGCGAGTTCATCGCCGGGTCGGCGGCGCTGGCTGCCTATGCGGCGACGAACCCGCTGTTTTCGCGCAGCTTGGTCATTGAGCGTCAGGATGCCTCTGCGGCCGCTTCTGCGGCGCCGCAGGTCCCGCAAAAACCCGCGGTCGCCAAACGAGGGGAATTCACACTGCCCGACGAAAGGAACACCCCGTCTGCTGACGCCACCGGCTACACGAACTTCTACGAGTTCTCGACCGCCAAGCGCGATCCCGCGGTGCTCGCCCGGAACTTCCGAACTCGGCCCTGGGTCCTCTCCGTCGAAGGCCTGGTCAAGGCCCCCCGTTCGTTCGCCATCGACGATCTCATCCGCCTCTTCCCCCTCGAGGAACGCATCTACCGCTGGCGCTGTGTGGAAGGCTGGTCGATGGTCATTCCCTGGATCGGTTTCCCCCTAGCCGAGTTCATCAAGAAGTGCGAGCCGAGCCCGTCGGCAAAATTCGTTGAGTTCACGACCCTCTTCGACCCCGAGCAGATGCCTTTTCAAAAGACCAAAGTCCTCGAGTGGCCGTATCTCGAAGGGCTGCGGCTGGACGAGGCGATGCATCCTCTGACGCTCCTGGCCGTCGGCATGTACGAGGAGTACTTGCCGCCTCAAAACGGGGCGCCCATCCGGCTCGTCGTTCCCTGGAAGTACGGGTTCAAGAGCATCAAGTCCATCGTCCGCATCCGGTTCATTGAGAAGATGCCGAAGAGCGCCTGGATGAAGGCCCGGCCAGAGGAATACGGTTTCTACGCCAACGTCAATCCCTTCGTCTCCCATCCCCGCTGGAGCCAGGCGACCGAGCG
>DQHV01000308.1:0-8080 GCA_003524335.1 Candidatus Aminicenantota bacterium
GTCGTCAATCACGCGGCGGCGGCGATCGATGTCGTCATCGTCCCGCACATCCCCGTTGCGCAGGGCGGCGAAGCCGGAGTCTGGACGGACCTCGTGACCGGCCAAAGCCGGCCCGGCCGGGCCGCGGACGGCGCTCTCGCCGTGACCGTCCCACCGCGCGGCTTTATTTGCTGGGAATATCGGAAGAACTAGGCTTTCCCCTCTTTCCCGGGGCCGTCATCACGAGGCGGCAACCGCTGTCGCTCCAAAGCCCCCGTGAGGGAAGGGGGCCCGAGGCCTGGTCTGGCCCCCCTCGACCGACACGCATAATCCAGCAATAAGACCGCTGAAATAGCCAAGAGTTCTCAGTTTCCAAAAAAAAAACGAAAAAAAGTGAGAACATTTCGGCTTTTTTACTGTCTCTATCATTGGCGACAATCTTTAGTTAGAACTGGGGGGGACGCCCAGCTCGGGGTCAAGTGGGGTTCAGATGGGAACGGGCGATGGATGGAGTTTTGGCGGACTGCTTGAATCTTCCATGGAAAAGGACCGGGGTTTCCTGTCCTTATCTACGTAAAAGGGGTCATGTGCCCTTTGCAATCTTTCGTCGGGTTGCCATGTTTGCGGCCGTCACGCCAAGTAGGAGATCTATATGGGAACCATCATTTGGGTTGTTTCGGAAGGCGGCAATCTGCGTGACCGAATAGCCGAACTATCGAGTGATAAGGGCCCAGTAGTCCAAGTCCGAAGAGGAGAGGTCTGCGTCTTGCCTTCCCCAGGGCTGATTCTTATCGAGTGCGATTTCCAGTGCCGATTCGAGAGTTGCTCGAAAAAATTTCGGCTCGCGCACTCGTATCCGGACATTCCGACCTGCTTGATCAGGCCCATGCTAAACGACACGGCCAGCGGATCGCATCAGTGTTACTTGGGGTCATGGCTTAATACAACCGATGAACAACCTCCTGAGATTTGGGCCAATCTCTTAGCAAACCTCAAAAAACCGTATTATCTCAAAGAGGAATTCTCACGACCTTGTCTTCGGATCTTGGGCCTGCAAAGTCAAATCGTGGCCGCTAAAGGAAAAATCGCCACACTTCCCAGGCTCGCCGACGGAACGCTGCGGTCAGTATCATGGTTGTCAAAGTACTTTGGTTCGGTAACTAGCAGATCACCAAAAGCTTTCGTCAATACTATACGCCTTTGCCACTGCCTTTGGGATGTTGTCTGTTCAGACGCTCCTATTAAAAGTATTGCCTACGAATATGGGTATAGCACGGCTCATTTCAGCTACATTTTCCATCGACGGTTTGCAAATTGGCCGATGGAGGCAAGGCAAAAATGCCTTTGAGTACAAATAATCGAATAAATAAACAGAAAAGCGAATTCGATTTCGCTTGCGCTAGACAGCATTAGTACATATCTTTTTACAAAGGAATCGAAATGCGAAATCCGGGTGGCCAAAATAGTTATTCCGCGCTTGATCCGAAGAAATACACCGACTCCTTTTCCATATTGCCTAGATTGAAGAGACTCGTGCTGTATTTTATCCTAGGTTGCGTTTTAGCCCTCATCTTTGTTGATGGTTACCTGGTGCTACAAAACAAAAGAATCGAAACACAGCTGGCGAGAACTCGTCAATATATCGATAATATCGTTGGAAGGTAACTCAAGTGCGGGGGAAGAGGAGGGAAAACATTGCAATAATCGGAAGCCTTGGGTTGAGTATTCTTCTGGCAATCGTCGCCATCCATTTCATGAGCGTTAACCGGAGCTCACTATCTTTTTTGAACGACCAGTCGAAGTATCTCCAGATGCTACGGGATCCATCGCTCAAGGCGGATGGTACGTCGTACGTGGGGACGCCTTTCTTTAATTTTCAGCTAGCAGACCTTAACGGAGTCTCATATCAATTGTCTTATATCAGGGCTCTTTTTAAGATGATTATCGTATTCGATTTACATGACTGCAACTCATGTCTAAATGAGTACAGGCTCTGGGAAACGGTTTATGGCCGGTATCCAAAGGACAAGATCGCCGTTATTGGCATATGCGTGAGCCGGGAAGAAGGTGAGCTAGCGCGCTTTATTGAGGCCAGACAGATCGTTTTCCCCATTTTATGGGATCCTGAAAAGACCGTTAAAGCAAGAATGAGGCTAAGACAAACTCCGATAAGGGTCCTTCTTGATCAAAATGATACTATCCTCGAAATGGAGGGCACGCTAACTACTACTGAACATCAGCAATACGTCCTATCGATGCTAGATTCGATGGTGAAGTCAGCGAGCGAAACGTTTAATAAATAGCTTCTAAAAGGAGGTATGCATGAAACGATTAAGCCATGGGAACAGGTTTTGGGGGACATTAGCGTTTCTAATTCCGCTTCTTGTTGCGCTAATGTTGTTCTCGACGAACGTGAAAGTCTTTGCTAATGCAGGCGACGGATGCTGCGCTGGATGCAGCGGGGGAGGATTCCTTTATTGCCACTGCAAAATAGCCTGCACGACGAGTTGTACAGGCTATGAGTGCAGCAGCAAACCCTCAGATTGTCCTGGAACAGGGACGCGATGCTGCCTGTGCGACTCGTAGAGGCAGCGGACCACTAATCCAGGGGAGATCCTAATGAATAAAATACTCAGGAAGGGTCTGATCTGCCCAACGGCGGCTACAATCGGCTTCGTCCTTTGTTTCTCTGTTCTCTCCGCTACGCTCTTTCTAAACGGGTCAGCGCCAGGAAACTGCTGCAACGGTTGTGGTACCCTGGTATGCCATTGCGATGAGAATTGTGAAACCTCTTGTACCGGTTATGATTGCACGGCCAAACCATCAGATTGCACGGGAGAGGGGCGTTGCTGCCTCTGCGATAAAAAATAGCATCATTCCCTGTACAGAATGCTCGCCCAAAGTGCCCGGGGCTAAGGTTTTGGTATTTGTTTGGTTATCAGGCAAATAGTTCGTTTCGCAATCTTCCGGTGGATAAGTATGATGATGTTCGCATCTTCAGAGCAATATCGAGTGGGATTCGTCTGAAGGGAGCCTTAAATGTTCGCTGCTGACCGCCGAATTGGAGGTCCGAGAAGATTAAGAATACGAAATATTGAGTCGAGAATATTGCTATTATTGATATGTTTGTGTAGCTCATTATGCAATGGAAAAAGCGCAGACTATGTCCTGCAGGAAACGCCTGCCTGGGAAAATAAGGTGATTGTAGATATAAAGGAGCTTTTAGTAATTGGGACTAGCAATCTTGAGGAACCGGACTATTTCTTCAGTTATATAATGGATATCTTCATCGACCACGAGAATAACATATATATCCTGGATCAGAGGAATGGAAAAGCTGCAAAGTTCAACAAAGACGGGAAATTTGATTGCAGGTATGGTAATGGGAGGGGGCAAGGACCTGGGGAATTTCAATTCGCGTCCGACATCACGGCTGACAGCGAGGGAGTAGTTTATATTAGTGATAGAGACCAAGGAAGAGTGAGCATTTTCAGCCCGACAGGGAAGTTTCTGGCTAACATCGCCACAATCAAGAGCATGCCCTTGATGGATATCCTTGCTTATGGGCCAGGAAGACTTTTCGTGGGGGTGGACGTTAGGAATTATCTTTCAGGACGATGGAAAGAAGGGATATTCCAATTCTATTCAGTACCGGACGGCGGACTGCGAGGGTCGATAGGAAAGGCGTGGAAAAAAGAGAATTCCAGGTTACACGTAGGCGGGAATAGTATATGCGTAAATAAGAAGAATGGTCACATAATAGTCTCTTATGCCCTTCCCTATCTCATCGAGGAGTTTTCCAAAGATTGCGTCCTGTTGCGACGATTCGGGAGAAAAGTTCCGTCCTTCGAAGAGATAACTGAGGATCGATGGGGTAATCTGCTGGCGTCCGGCTCAAGCCTGCAACTATCCAGTTTGCCGGACGGGAAGATGATTAATATGATAAGGCAGAAGGTATCTTTGCCAAAACAAGAAAGCCGATACGTGTCACAATTGGATATATTTGATGAAGATGGCCGATACCTCTTAACCGTCCCGGGCGAGAAGCTTCAGACGCGGGGCGGATATGATTTCCTTTGGATGGAAACAGATAACGAAGGAAACCTGTGGGCTGCTTATGAGGATCCCTTCCCTCACGTCAAGAAGTTCAAAATTTCTTTCAAATAAGCAATCCGCAATACAAAAGCATTGGTCCATCACCGCTAAGGGGCATTGATGTTGCCCTCGTGGTCGCGCTCGCCACGGACTGGGCCTTGCGGGGGACATATGCGCGTATTCCAAAGCGGAGCAGGACTGTGAATGCCCAATTGCTGAAAAGGCTACTGTTACATCATCGTCTTCACCGATACCTCCTCCTCAACAAGCCGATCGCGTCAACGGGCGTGCAATAATGGACCCCTGTGGGCTTCGAAAATTCCCCCCCTCTCATGGATTATCCTCGACCTCGGGCTCTCGTATGAGCCCGGCCTTGACCTTCTCCCTGAGGCGATAGGAGTTGCCTTTGATGTTGATGGTGGTGGAGTAGTGCAGGATCCTGTCCAGGATGGCCGTGGCGATCACGGGGTCGCCTAAAGTTCTCCCGATTCCGGTATCCATAGGCCGACTTCAAGATGCCCTCGCCCCCGTGAGGGAAGGGGGGCCCGCCGAAGGTGGGGAAACCGCCTAAGGAGGTTTCCGGGGCCGGGGGCAAGGAGCGATATCCGTTGCACAGTCGAGAAGATGAACGGCCCCCCGGAATCGGAGCACCGTCAAGAACTAGGCCCGGCGGGCCGTGATGACCCGGGGCTTGCCGGCCAGGTCCCAANNGTCTTGCCGACACCGGGAGGGCCGAGGAAGATGACGTTCTCGCCATTGGCGATGTACCGGCACTCCGCGAGCTCCTTGATCCGCTTCTTGTCGATCGAGGGCTGGAAGGCGAAGTCGAACGTCTCCAGCGTCTTGACGTAGGGGAACTTGGCTAGCGCCGTGCGGAGGGCGATGTTCTTCTCCTGCTTGGAGGCGACCTCCTGGGACAGGATCTCGTCCAGGAAGTCGGTGTAGCAGACGTTGTTCTTGGCCGCTTCCTCGAGAGCGGCCTCGAGACGGTCATATCGATAAGAATTTCCTTTTTGCGCTCGGCGTGAAATCGCTGGACGCGAACTCAGAATCAACCCTTCCCCTCACAAAAAGAGAATATCCCGGCCGGCGACGAGAGTCAAGAAATTGAGATCCGGCGGCCCGGGACCGCGGCGCGCGGCTGATCGGGTGCCCAGCCCGGAATCCGGCCAAACGAGGGCAGGCCACTTGCCTCTCCCGATCGCCGGCCATTCGTACTCCCCGCTCTCCTCGGCCGCCATCAGGGCGACCTGCTCGAGGGCATGGGCCGGAGGCGGCTTCTCGGCCACGAACGTCAACTCCAGGTGACGGATGATCCGGTCGACGACCGCGTGCTCGGTCAGGAAGGCCACGACTCTCATCCTCCCGCCGCAGCGGGGGCAGATCATCGGGTCCACCTCGTAGACCTTGCGGATCATCTCGGCCCAGCCCTGGGAAGTCAGCGGCGGCTGGTCCTCCTCGATCAGGCCCAGGCCGACGGGGACGCGGTTCGCCTTCCTGACCTTGCCCCGATGGGCGTTGGCGTAGAGCCCGTAGTAGCGGACCATGACCTGACCCTTGTCGGGGATATGGGACGTCACCCGGGCGATGAGCTCCAGGTAGTCCATCCTCTCGAGCTCGGCCCTGTCGTCGCCATGGCGGTAGCCGACACGGCCTTCTCTTTTCAGAAAGGACAGACGGTCCAGAGCCAAGACGGGCCGGACCATGTCCTTGCCGATCCGCTCGGCCTCGGTCTTCGTCCGGGCCCGGACCCGGCTGTGGACGTTGAAGCCGGTGTGCCGCCAGGAGAGAATGCGCTCCGCCACTCCGGGCGGAGCAGCCCCTTGCCGACAAGAAGCCTGAGCACCTCACGGGCGAAGATCTCGGCCAGCCGCGAGTCGTCCAGATGCGGCAGCCTATGGAAGATCCCGACCCGGTCCATTCCCTCCTCGGTCACAAGAAGATGCATGTGCCTGTGGAAGTTGATCCGGCCGAAGGTCTGGACGGCGACGATGATGCCGGGAACGAGCGGCTCGCCCGCCAGCGCCTCAACATAGACCGTGAGGGCCTTCGCCGCCGCCCGGCTGAGCTCCCCTAAGAGCATATCGTAGAGGCCAGAGGCACCTACGTTGCCTCGGCAAAAGAAACAAAGTACGTCACGGCTCACGCATTCGCTACTGATGACAATTAGATAGCTATCGGGGACTGCGGATCAGACTTTTGGCACGGCTGATCAGATGTAAAGTTTGAGCTTGCCGTCGAAGGCCAGTTTGAGTTCGGCCTCGATGTGCCGAGCGTTCCGAGGTGATGTCACCCTTCGGGGGGGTGTCTTCCAGCCGAGCGTCGACATAGGCACAACTCACTATCATCTAAGATTGTAGCCTCGCGCCGGCCGCGTTGACGCCTCCCTCCCCCCGGGCGTACACTGGAGGCCTCATCGGCTCGATATCGAGAGGAGGTTCCCCCATGTCGCCGAACGCCTGGGAGAGACGGGATTTCATGAAAACGCTCCTGGCCGGACTGCCCCTGGCCGCCTGGGACTGGAGCGCTTTTCCTCGGGGCGGGCAGGAGAAGCTCCCGCCGGGGGCCTACGACGCCGTCGTCATCGGCGCGGGCCTGGGCGGCCTCAGCGCGGCCGCCGCCTTCGCCCGGCAGGGCTTCAAGGTCCTCGTCCTCGAGCAGCACAGCGTCCCGGGCGGATACGCCAGCGCCTTCACCAGGCCCGGCGGCTTCACTTTCGACGTCTCGCTCCATTCGACGACGGTCGGCCTCCGCAACGGCGTGGCCAACCTCATTTCGGGCTTCCCCGAGATCGAGGACGTGACTTTTGTGCCCCACAAGCCCCTCTACCGGGCCATCTACCCGGGCCACGATATCCGCGTGCCGCACCAGGACCCCGCCGGCTACGTCAAGGTCCTCAAGGCCGCGTTCCCCGACGACGCGGCCGCGATCGAAGGCATCTTCGCCGATATGAAGGGGCTGGCCGACGACGTCGGCCGGCTTTCCGCTTCCGGCCAGCCGGACATGGCCTCGTTCCCGACGAAATTCCCGCATCTCTTCAAGAACTTCAACCGGACCTGGGGGGCCATGCTCGATGAGCGGGTCCGGAACCCCCAGCTCAAAGCGGTCATCTCCGGCCTCTGGGGGTATTTCGGACTTCCGCCCTCGAAGCTCTCGCCCTTCTACTATGCCATGCCGCTCATGGGCTACCTCGAAGGGGGCGGCTATTATCCCGTCGGCACATCGCAGGGGATCAGCGACGCCCTCGCCGCCTTGATCAAGAAGAACGGAGGCGAGGTCAAGCTCAACACACGGGTCGACAGGATCCTGGTCCGCGACCACGCCGCTTACGCCGTCCGGACGGCGGGCGGGGCCGAATACCGCGCCCGGGCCGTCATCTCCAACGCCAACGCCCCGGACACGTTCACGCGGATGATGCCCGACGAGAAAGAATTCCTCAAGGACCTCCTGGCCCGCATGGACAAGCTCGCCATCAGCTTTTCGACCTTTCTCGTCTGGATGGGGCTCAAGACGGACCTCGTCCGCAAAGTCGGCCTCAAGGAGAGCGAGATCTTCTACAACACGTCCTACGACATCGAGGCCGATTACCGGGACATCATGGCTGGAGGACTTCCGGAGAACCCCGGCTTCGGGCTGACCGTCTACGACAACCTCGGCCCGGGCTTCTCGCCGAAAGGGAAGAACACCCTGAACATCATCGTCACGCAGGGATACGATTATTGGAAAAAGTACGAGACCGACTACTTCTACGGCAACAAGGACGCCTACACCAAGGAGAAGATGCGGCTGGCCGACATCCTGATCGACAAAGTGGAAAAGACGCTCTTGCCGGGGCTCCGCAAGTCCATCGAGGTCTTGGAGGTCGCGACGCCGCTGACCAACGTCCGTTTCACCGGCCATCCCCGCGGCGCGGTCTACGGCTGGGACCAGACCCTCGACAACTCGGGCAACCGGCGCTTCCCGCAGACGACTCCCATCAAGAACCTCTATCTCGCCGGCGCCTGGA
>DQHV01000308.1:8088-8373 GCA_003524335.1 Candidatus Aminicenantota bacterium
AAATCCTATAGTCTTTATTGACTTCCGTCCTCCCGCCCGGTAAAATGGGTTTTGAACCCATGAAAAAGCGTGGGACGGCGCCGATCCTGCTCTTCCTGGCTGTCTTTTTGGCCTCATGGGCATCCGAAGCCCGGCCAAGCTCCCTCTCCTCCTACCCCGAGACTCCGCTGAGGAGAGTCCGGCTCGTCGTTCTCGACGCCGGGAATCCCGGCCCGGCAAGGGTCGGCTTCCATGTAGAGCTCACGGCCGGCTGGCACCTCTACTGGGTCAATCCCGGCGAAGCCG
>DQHV01000377.1 GCA_003524335.1 Candidatus Aminicenantota bacterium
CGGGCGGCCTGCTTGGTGTTGTTCGTGACCAGGATGACGGTGTATTCGGCCTGAAGCTTGCGCAGCGTCTCCTCGATCTTCATGGTCGAGATGGGATCGAGACCGGAGGTCGGTTCGTCGAGCATGATGAACTCCGGCTTCAGGGCCAAAATCCTGGCCAGGCAGAGCCTCTGCTGCTGGCCGCCGGAAAGCTTGAGGGCGCTTATCTCCAATCGGTCCATGACTTCTTCCCAAAGGGCCGTTTTCTTGAGGCAGTCCGCCACCAGCTCAGCCAGCCGTCCCCGGTTCTTTTCTCCCGCCATCCGAGGGCCGAAGGTGATATTCTCGAAGATCGACCGGGGGAGCGGCACGGGGGTTGCGAACACCATCCCCAGCCGGCGGCGCAGTTCAACGACACTGGTACTCGGAGCGTAGACGTCCCGTCCGAAAACCTCGAGGGTTCCCTCCGGCCGTGAACTTGGGATCAGGTCGTTGAGCCTGTTCAGGGCTCGGAGGAAGGTGGATTTTCCGCTCCCGGCCGGCCCGATGATCCCGAAGATCTCATTCTGATAGACCTCCAAGTTGATGTTTTTTAGGGCCGGCACGGGGCCGAAGAAATGGCTGAAACTCTTCGCCCGTATGACCGCTTTATCCATCTCAGCAGTACTTCCTCATAAACCTGTTCATAAGAGTGTAGGCCAGCACGTTGATGACCAGGATGGCGATGATCAGGACGGCCGCCGTGCCGTAGGCGTTGGCCATCGAGATTCCCTCTCTCGCCAGGATGTAGAAATGGACCGACATCGTCCGCGATGAGGAGAAGAGCGAAGTCGGGATGTGGAGAGAACTGCCCGCTGTGAATATTACAGCCGCCGTCTCACCGATGCTTCGTCCGATGCTGAGGATGACGCCCGTGGCGATCCCCGGCAGCGCTGACGGCAGGACGACCCTGGTCACGGTCTGCCACTTGGTGCTGCCGAGCGAGAAGCTGACTTCCCGGTAGACATAGGGGACGGACCGGATGGCCTCTTCGCTCGTCCGGATGATTGTCGGCAGGATCATGAAGGCCAGCGTCAAGCCGCCGCTGAGGAGCGACCAGCCGAGTCCGAGCTTGGTGACAAAGAGGATGAACCCGAAAAGGCCGAAGATAATCGACGGAATACCAGCCAGGCACTCCGACCCGAACCGGATCACTCGGGTGATCCAGTTCTCCCGCGTGTATTCTGTCAGATAGATGGCGGAGCCGACACCCAGAGGTGTGGCGATGAGAATAGCCAGCAGGGTTAGGGCCACCGTCCCGACGATGGTGGAGAAGATGCCTCCGGCCCTACCCATTTCCACCGGGTTCTTCATCAAGAATCCCAGGGAGACGACGGGCAGGCCTCTCTTCAGCACATAAAAAATGATGAAGAANNGAAGAACAGGATGAACACCGTTATCCCGGTGAGGAGCCAGAGAAAAGCCCGGAAAAAGCGCTGCTCGGCCTTGGGATCGATGTGTATCCTCACGACGGTCTTCTCTTCGAGGTCAGGTTGGCGATCGTGTTGAGGACCATGATGATGATGAAGAGGATGACGCCGGTAGCAAAGAGCGCCTCACGATGTTCCCCCGCCGCATACCCCATCTCCAAGGCGATGTTTGAGGTCAATGTCCGGACTGGATCGAGAAGCGACCGCGGGATCGTGGCCGCATTGCCGGCGATCATGATCACGGCCATCGTCTCGCCGANNCCAGCGGGTGGCGCCCAGGGCGATCGACCCCTCCCGGTAACTGCGGGGCACGGCCTCCAGAGAATCGATCGAGATACTGATGATAGTGGGCAGGATCATGATCCCGAGATGGATCGAAGCGGCCAGGACGGAGAGGCCCGGCCCTCCCAAGTTGTCACGGATGAACGGGACCAGGATGACCACACCCATGAACCCGTAGACGACCGAGGGGATCCCGGCCAGGAGCTCGATGATCGGCTTGAGGATGCGGCGCAGGCGCTTGGAAGAGAACTCCGTCAGGACTATGGCGCAGGCGAGGCCGAACGGGACGCCAATGACCAGAGCTCCGGCGGTGACGAACAGCGACCCGAGGATCATCGGCAGCAGGCCGTAGCTCTTCTCCAGCGGGAACCAATCCAGGCTGAGGAGGAACTTCTTGAGCCCGTATTTGAACATGACGGGTGTCCCCTCGCCGAAGATAAAGATGGTGATGATCACTAGAGTGGAGACGGCGGAAAAGGCAACGAGCAGGAGGGCCAGCCGGATGAGTTTCTCGTTTCGCTCCAGTCGGGTCATGGCCGCTGCGCTCGTCACTCCCTGAAAACCGGGATCAGGCCGTCATGGCGGACCATCTCCTGGGTCGGGCGGGAGAGCACGAAGTTGATGAATTCCAGGGCGACCGCGTTCGGTGGGCCTTCGGTGACGAAAAGGAAGGGGCGGATAAGCCGGTATTTTTTCTGCTCGATGTTCTCAAAGCTCGCTTCGACTCCCTCGAACCGGACGGCCTTCACCTTCTGGTTAACCAGACCGAGGGAGATATAGCCGATGCTATGAGGATCGTTGGCCACGATCTCACGGACGGTGCCGTTCGAATCCTGGACGATAGCTCCCCTTAAGATCCGGTTCTTCTTCATCACCATTTCCTGGAAGGCGCCGCGAGTCCCAGAGCCCTCCTCCCGCGTCACCACCGTAATGGGATGGTCCGTCCCGCCCAGAGAGGCCCAATTGTTGATATTCCCGACAAAGATGTTCCGAACCTGTTCGAGGCTAAGTTCCTCGACTCTGTTCCCAGGATGGACGATGATGGCCAGGCCGTCCCAGGCCACTATGACCTCGAGGAGGTCCTTTTCCTCAGGCTTGAGCGCGCGGGAAGACATGCCGATGTCGGCCGCGCCCGCGCGGGCGGCCTGGATCCCGGCGCTCGAACCTCCCCCCTGAATGTTGACCACGCGGCCCGGGTTTTCTTTCATGTACACCTCGGCCCAATGGTCGGCGAATGGCTGCACGCTGGTCGATCCGGCCACGACCAGCCCGCGCTGCGACGAGCTGCGGGCGCAGCCTCCCAGGAAGCCGAGCAAGAAAAAAAGGAACAGCGGAGGGAGATAACGGCATTCCGGGTGGGGTTTTCGGCTCACGACTCCCTCGTTCCTCTCGCCTGCGTTTATACTATAGGCGGGNNCGCTGTCTTTCAAGCCGATAAAACGCTCCGGCTAGTCAGTCGCATCCATCAGCTCCTGGTCATACCGGCCCTTGATCTTCCGCTGCTCTTCGCTCTGCGCTTCCAACTTCCTGTAGAGAGCATCGATGTCTTCTTTCAGGCGGTGCATGGCCTTGGAGATCGCGACGATCTCAGGGCCTCGCTTCCCCCGGCCGGCTTCGATGATCGCGCTGTTTAGTTCCTCGAGCTCACGCTCCTTGGTCTCGATTGCCGCTTCGGTGCCGGCCATCTTGTTCTCCAGGGGCTTCAGGATGCGCGCTCTCTCGGTCAGCACGGCGCTTCGCCTGCGGCGTGTTTCTTTCGGACGTGCTTTATCCCGGTCTGCGGTTTCCCCAGGCGCCGGTTTCCTGTCTCTCTCGATGTCTCCTTCCTCCATCCAGCCGACCTTTTCCAAGAAGCGTTGATACCCCCCCTCATAGACAATGGTACGGTCTCCCTGGAAGACGACCAGGCGCTGGGCCAAGGCCTGGAGGAACATCTCATTGTGCGTGACCATGACGACCGCCCCTTCGAAGTTATCTATGGCCGCGAGCAGCGCGTCGTTCGACTCCATGTCCAGGTGGTTCGACGGCTCGTCGAGGAGGAGAAGGTTGACGGGTGAGGAGATGATCTTGCCCAGGACAACCCGGCTCTTCTCCCCGCCGGAGAGGACCGCGATCTTTTTCAAGGCTTCATCCTGGGTGAACATCATCGCCCCGCAGATAGCCCGGGCCCGACGGGGTTCGGCCTCGGGGTCGGCTTTGGTGATTTCCTCGAGCACGGTGTTGGACTCGTCAAGGCCGGCGATATAGGATTGCTCGAAATATCCGAGGGACACGTTGAGGGGCCTGGTCATTTCTCCCTGCTGCGGCCTGAGGACGCCGGCAAAGAGCTTGAGCAGGGTTGTCTTCCCTTTCCCGTTCTTGCCGACGACACAGACACGGTCTCCCGCGCCGATGCTGATGCTGAAATCCCTGATCAGCGGCTTCTCCGCCTCATAAGAAAAAGAAAGGTCGCAGGCGTTGAGCGCGTATTTGCCGTGGAATGATTTGTGGGAGAAAGAAAAATCCAGGGCGGCAATCTTCTCGAGCTTTTCGCGCTTTTCCATCTTGGCCAGTGTTTTAATTCGCGACTGCACCAGTCCGACCAACTGGGCTTTGGCCCGGAACTTACTGATAAAAAGCTCGACCTCCTTGCGCTTACGCTCGTCGTTCAGGCGAGTCTTTTCATAAGTTTCTTCGTCCTGGGCGATCTGGGCGTAATACTTCCCCGTCTCGCCGGCGATTTTCCGCACCTTTTTACGGTGGATCCCCAGGATATGGGTGATGACGGAATCCATAAAGCTGCGGTCGTGGGTGATCAGCATGAACTCGCCCGGCCAGCCGCTCAGGAAGCGGCCTAGCCAGCGGATAGAAGTGATGTCCAGATAGTTGTTGGGTTCATCCAGTAGCAGCAGGTCATAGTCGGCCAGAAGGACCTTGGCCAGGTTGAGCCGGACTTGGTAGCCGCCCGAAAGCTCCGCCGGAGGCCGCTCGAGGTCCCTGGGATCGAAACCGAGCCCGAAGAGGATTTTTTCCACCTTCCAAAGGCGGTCCCGCTCTGCCGGAGGAAGCCCCAGGGCGGCCTCTTGGAGGACCGTCTCGGCGCTGAATACGGGTTCCTGTTCAACGTAGCCGATCCGGTAGTTCTTGGGAACGGAGACGGTCCCGGAATCGGCCGACTCGAGCCCGGCGATGATCCGGAAGAGGGTTGTCTTTCCATGACCGTTCCGACCGACCAGCCCCACGCGTTCCTTCCGGTTGATCTTGAAGCTGATGCCGTCAAAAAGCAGTTGGGCCCCGAAGCTCTTGGACAGGTTGTCAACGGCGATCATGGCGGCGGCTGAACCTTCGATTCGTCTCCAGGATGCCAGCTCCTTCTCACCATATCGGCCTGGCTCAGAAGCCGAGCTCCTTGATGATGTGGCCGGCGCCTGAGAATTTCTCGGTCACAAAGAGGACATAGCGGATATCGACGCTGATGGAGCGCTGGAGCTCGGGGATGATGACGTAGTCGCCGATAACGCTCTCGTAGGTCATATCGAAGATGATCCCGACCTGCTCGCCCCTGGCGTTCAGAGTCGGCGAGCCGGAGTTACCGCCGGTGACATTCGTCGTATTCAGGAAACAGCAGGCCACGTCGTCCAGCGGGGTATCCTTATAGCGGCCGAAATCCCTAGCCTGGAAGAGTGCCTTGAGTTTGTCCGGGACGCGGAAGGGGGGTTCGCCTGCGCTCTTCTCCATGACTCCCTTGAGTGTGGTAACGGGGAAATAGCGCACGGCGTCCCGGGGGGAATAGCCTGCGACCGGTCCGTAAGTGAAGCGTATCGTGCTGTTGGCATCCGGGGCGAACTTGCCCTGGCTCTTCTCGAGGAGCGCCTTCTCATAGACCTTCTTGAGCTCGGCGCGCTCCTGGCCGAAGGCCTTGCCCTCTTCCCGCAGACCTATGAGTTCTTTCTCGAGCTCGGCGGCCAGCGCGATCATCGGGTCCTGGAGCTTGGCTAGATCGGCCGGCTTGAGGTCGAGGAGATCGAGCCGTTTTTCAGGACTCGACAGGATCGTTTTGTTATAGAGACCGTCCACATACTCGTCGATCGCTCCCTCCGACTTCTTGGCCAGGAGAGCTTTTAACGCCGCCGGGACCTGGACATCAGACAGGCTGAGCATTTTCTTCAGCTGGTGCTTGAGAAAGGCCCGGTCGGTAGGCAGATCGTAGCCTCGCTCGGCCAGCTGGATGCTCTGTTTGATATAAGGCAGATTCCTCTCCTGGTAAGTCGGCTCCCGGTCCTTGTCCGGCTTCTGTCTCTCCTCGACGGTCCGGAAGATCGTGTAAGCCTGGGAGAACAAGGTGGAACCGCTGAACCCGGTCATCCCGCCCAGGGAGTTGTTCTTCCAGCTGAAATCGGCATACCTGGCCATGAAAGTGCCGACCCGGTCCAGTATCTCCCCATATGGCTTCTGCCGGGCCGGGTCCTGACCCACCCAGCCCCTGAATTCTTGCTCGCTTGTCTTCTTCTTGCCAATAAGATCGAATTTGTCCATCCCCTCGAGCTTTCCTTGCATGTTCTTCAGGGAATTGTAAAGTCCTTTGACCAGGCCGGCGTACTTGATCTCGACGCTGCGGTTCCCCTGACCGGCCTTCTCGTAGAAGGCGATGATGTCCTTGAATTGGTCCAGTCGACGTTGCAGCGATTCCCTGTCGAATTCGAGCTCGGACAGGGTATAGTTGCGGAACGTTCGGCCGGGATAGCCCATGACAAAGGTGAAATCTCCTTCCTTGATTCCGTCCAATGAGATCCTCAGGAAGGACTTCGGCTTGTAGGGGACATTATCGGGGCCGTGGTCGGCGCCCCGTCCGTCCTTCGCGACATAAGCCCGCAAGAAGGAGAAATCGCAGGTATGCCGCGGCCACATCCAGTTGTCCACTTCGCCGCCGAAGTTCCCGAGGTCCTGGGGCGGCGCATAGACCAGACGGACGTCTTTGAGCCTCTTGAAACGGAAGAGATAGTACTGGTTGCCGGAGTACATGCTGGCGATTGTTGCGCGGATGTCCGAACCTTCCTTCTCGGATTCGGCAATAAGCTCTTTCTGGGCCTTCTCGATCGCGTAATAGATTTGGATATAGGTCATTCCGGCGCCGATCGTCTTGACAATCTTGGCCGTGACATCCTCATAGCCGAGGAGGACATCTGCAGTATAGCCTTGAGCCGGGATCTCCTCAGCCCCCGTCCTGGCCAGAAATCCCTCTTCAAGGTAATCTTTTTCCTTGGTCGCGGCTCGCTGGATGGCGCCGAAGGCGACGTGGTGGTTGGTCAAGATAAGTCCCTCCGGTGAGACGAATTCGCCCGTTCCTCCGCCCAGGTTGACCACCGCGCTCATCAGCCCGGTGCCGTCTTTCTTAAAGAGGTTTTCCGGGTTCATCTGTAGTCCGAGCTTGATGAGGTCGAGGTCCTTCATCTGGTGGGGCATCCACATGCCCTCGTCGGCCTGAATGATAAGGGCAAAGGCAAAGGAAAGGCTGATCGCCAAAAAGCGTCGGAACGATCTCATTTTCGAGCTCCTTTAAGTGGGGGATCGAGAGGGTTTATTCTGCCGGTTATGTCCGGTTAAGTCAACCCGACATCCCCTCCTCTCCCTTGATAAGGGAGGATCAACGTTGGGGGAATTGAGGTTGCCGCGCGGGGCCGGTTCTGGCATAATTGCGGGTCCTTAAGGAACTGACAGATGGAGCTTCCCGTAGAACGCTGGTACCCGGCGATATTCAAACGCCATTCCCGAAGAACCTATTCGGGGCAGGTCCCGGAGGAAGATAAGCTGGCCCGCCTTGATCGGGCCTGCCGCGAGTTCCGGCCTTTTCCTGAGGTGCGCTCGCAGTTGGTCCGGAAGTCTCCTGAGACAGTCTTTAAGGGCCTGGTCGGGCACTACGGACGAGTTAACGGCGCTCCTATGTATGTCGCCTTCATCGGGGAAATGCGCTCTCCCCGGGTTCAAGAAGCGGCGGGCTACACCGGCGAAGGCATCATCCTGGAAGCCACGGCATTGGGACTCGACACCTGCTGGGTGGGCGGGTTCTTCCGTCCTGAAAGTGTCCGGTCCCAGATCGCCACCCGGGAAGGGGAGAAGGTCCTTTCGGTCACCCCTGTTGGATATGCCCCGCAGGAAAAGACACGCCAAGAGAAAATCATGTCCGGGCTGGTCAAGTCCCGCCTGAGAAAACCGCTGGCCAAGCTGGTCGGGGGGAAAATCATCGCCCCTTGGATGGGAAAAGCTCTTGAAGCGGCCCGGCTCGCTCCTTCCGCTCAGAACCGGCAGCCCTGGCGCTTTCGGATCGAAAAGGATGCCGTTTTCATTTCAGCGGATAAATCGTTCAGCCCTTCCTCGATCTCGAAGAGGCTGGACTGCGGCATCGCTATGCTTCACTTCGAGCTCGGCGCGCTGGCGGCCGGAGTTCCGGGGACGTGGGAAATTCTTCCCTCCTCGGATGTGGCCAGGTTCATCTTTTAGCACAAGATGC
>DQHV01000299.1 GCA_003524335.1 Candidatus Aminicenantota bacterium
CTCGATCATCACCCTGGCCAAAGGCTCGGTGCCGGAATAGCGGACGTCTAACCTTCCGGCGCCGGCGAGCACCGCCCTGATCTCGTCCATGGTCCGGACGATTTCGGGGAACTGCTTGAAATCGAGCTTTTCCCGAACTCGGACATTGTGGAGGACCTGAGGGAACTCCTTGAGCCCTCCGGCCAATCCAGAAAACGAGACCTGGGCTTCGAGCATGGCTTCGAGCATCCTCAAACTGGTCAGGATGCCGTCACCAGTCGGGCAGTCGTCCAGGAAGATCGTGTGGCCGGATCGTTCGCCTCCGAGGTTGGCCCCGATCTCCATCATCTTCTCAAGCACATATTTATCGCCCACCCTGGCCCGGACGAGCTCGACGCCTATGTCCCGGAGCCCCTTTTCCAGCCCTATGTTGCTCATGGTTGTGGCCACGACCGCGCCCGATTTGAGCCGGCCTCGGTCCTTCATGAAGCCCGCCTGGACGAACAGGGTGTGATCTCCGTTGAGGATTCTTCCCTTTTCGTCCACCCAGAGAGCCCGGTCGGCATCCCCGTCGTAGGCGATGCCCAGGTCCGCCCGGGCCGCCACGACATGCCGGGCGAGGTTGTAGGGATGGAGGGAACCGCAGCGGCGGTTGATATTCTTTCCGTCGGGGGCGTTGAAAATGGGGATCACCCTGAAACCCAGCCGGAAAAAAACCGTCGGGGCGATGACCGAGCTGGCCCCGTTGGAGCAGTCGAGGACAACCGTCAGGTCCTCGGGAATGAGGACCTTCCGCAGTTGGCCGATGAGGAAATCCTCATATTCGTCGGCCAGCTCGGCCCGGGGGCGNNGCCCGGGGGCGGACCGGCTTTCCCTCGCCTATGGGGGCCGTTTTTCTCTTCCCTTCCAGGATGGCCTTTTCCAGCCGCATCTCCCATTCATCAGAGATCTTGATACCCTGCGAAGAGAAGATCTTGATGCCGTTGTCCCGGTAGGGATTATGTGACGCGGAGATCACGATTCCCGCCGAAAACCGGTGCTTCCTGGTCAGGAACGAAACGGCGGAGGTCGGGATAATCCCGGCCGAGACCGTCTCCCCGCCGCCGGCCTCGATTCCCGCGGCCACCGCCTGTTCGATCCACGGCCCGGACTCCCGGGTGTCGCGGCCGATGAGGACGCGGGGCTCCAGACCTTCTTTTTCCAGGAGCTCGACGAGCTCCCGGCCGAGGACCCGGATGGTGGGAGCATCGAGGGGATATTGGCCCGCGACAGACCTGACTCCGTCCGTCCCGAAAAGCTTTTTCATCACTTTCTTTTGGGTTCGGGCTTTCCGGACGGCTTGATCTCTTCCAGGAAGATCCTCACCCTGACCCGAGTCCGGGGCGATGCCAGCCGAAGCTCGGGCTTGGGCAGGATGAGGTCCGCCTCGACATCGGTGGAGGCGGTGAGTTCAGAGATGTTGATGGGGCTCGTCGAAACCTTGTCCTTTTCCCGGATCTTGCTCTCCGGGCCCTTGACCAGGACCCGCGGTGGAGTGATCTCGATCTTGGAGATGCCGTATCCCTCCTTGGCCTGGCCGATAACAGTGGGGACGATGTCCAGCATGACCTCTTGCGTCCGCTCCAGCTTGAGCCGGACCTTGGTGGGCGAAATGCGGACCACCTCGGCGCCAGGAGGCAGACTAATCATGGTCTCGTTGAGGGGGTATTCCTGCTGGAAGAGCGTGGCCGTGCTGAGGTTGAGTTTGACGAAGACGTTGGCGGCGCTGATCTCGTTGATCATCCGGTTGGGGGCCCGGATAGTCACGTCCACCGTCGGGTCGGGCTTCTCCACGAGTTCCATATCCGCCGGGAGATTGTGGGTTTCGAGAGGAATGGTCAGCGTTTTCTCGGATAACGTCTTCTCCTCGGGGATGAGGGAAAGCCAGAGGATAAAGGCCAGGAGCAGCGAGAGGAGCTTGAGCTCCCAGTTGCGGACGAGAAGGTTGCGGATGATCTTGATCATCTTTGCTCTAGATAGCGCAGCAGCGCGTCTTTCAGTTGGTCCTTGTCCTGGACCTTGGCCAGCTGGGCTTTGGTCGCCAGCGAGATGACGCCCGTCTCTTCGGAAACCACGATGACGGCGGCATCCGTTTCCTGCGACAGGCCCAGGGCGGCAAGATGCCGGGTCCGGGCCAGGAACTCCTCGCCCAGGTTGTGCGATGCCGGGAGCGGCAGCAGGCAGCCGGCGGCCAGGATCTTGTTCCCCTGGAGTATAACGGCGCCGTCGTGAAGGGGCGAGTGGGGAAAGAAGATATTCACCAGCAGGTCCTTGGAGAGCAGGGCGTCCAGCCGCGTCCCCCGGTCGGCGAATACCTTGAGCGAGATCTCTTTTTCCACGGCGATCAGGGCTCCGATCTTTTTCTGCGACAGGTAGTCCACGGCCAGGAAGAGGTCCTCGAGCTTTTCTTCGAGGGACCGGAGGGAGAACGGCCGGCGGAAGGTCCGCGAGCCAAGCCCCGTAAGGAATCGCCGTATCTCGCCCTGGAAAAGGACGATCACGGCGATGATGAAGTAGGTGGTGAAGCTCCTGATCAGGCGGTGGGAGACGACGAGCCGGGCCCACTGTGTGATCAGGTAGAAGAGGCCGATGATGACAATACCGATGGCCATCTGGTAAGCCCGGGTATCTTTGATCAGGCGAAAGAAAGAATAGAGGATGAAAGCGACCAGAAGGATGTCCAGGACATCGACTAGAGTGATGTGAGCCAGGGCGTTCAGGATATTAGTGAACATAGGGCTTGCCCCGTCCCTCCACCGGGGGCCTGACGGCCCCCTGGCTTAAGATGGCCTCGGCCACGGCGACGGCCCGCTTGACGGCCTGAAGGTCGTGGACGCGAAGGAGAGAGGCGCCGTGCAGGATGCTCACGACCGCGGCGGCGATCGTGCCCTCAAGCCTGTCCGGGGCCTCGAGTTTCAGGATCTTGCCGATGAACGACTTGCGGGAGATGCCCACGAGCAGCGGCCGCTCAAGGTCGGCGAGCCCGCCGAGGTTGTTGAGGAGAACGAGGTTGTGTTCGAGCTTCTTCCCGAAACCGATCCCGGGGTCGAGGAGGATGCTCTCCCGCGGAACGCCGCAGGCTTCGGCGGCCTCCAGACGCTCCTTCAAGAAGGCCTTGACTTCGCCAAGCACGTCATCATAGTGGGGCGCGATCTGCATCGTCCGGGGCGTGCCCTTCATGTGCATCAGGATGAGCCCCGCGCCGCTCCTGGCCGCAAGCGGCAGCATCCGGGGATCAAAACGGCCGGCGCTGATATCGTTGATGATGTCGGCACCGGCGGCCAGGGCGGCCTCGGCGACCTCGGCCTTGGTCGTATCGACCGAGATCAAAACGTCGTCTTTCTGTTTCAGGACCTCGACGACGGGCAGGATCCGCTTTTTTTCTTCCTTGGCGGGGATGGGGTTGGAGCCGGGTTTGGAACTCTCCCCTCCGATATCGATGATATCCGCCCCCGCCGCCACCATTTCGAGGGCATGGCGGAGGGCCTCCTCGCGGGCGAGGAACGCCCCCCCGTNNGCGGCGAGGGCCAGCGCGCGCTCGATGGCCCGGGCGGGCTCGAAGTAGAGCCCTCCGTTAAAGAAGGAATCCGGGGTGACGTTGACGACCCCCACGAGCCAGGTCCTCTGGCCCAGCTCGAAGGTCTTTCCTCTGGCTCGGAGTTTGTGTGTCTCTCCCAACGTTTACGCTTTCACCAAATCCGGTTTGTCCAGCGGTTTGACCACCTGGGGCCCACCGGCCTCCTCGGTTTTCTCGGGAGCCGGGGATGCCGGGGCGGCCGGCTCCTTGC
>DQHV01000108.1:0-12324 GCA_003524335.1 Candidatus Aminicenantota bacterium
AGCAGCACGGCATCTCCGGCTTCCCGGTTGTGGACAACGGCAAGGTCGTGGGCATCGTCACGAACCGCGACATCCGCTTCGAGACCCGCCTCAACCTGCCGGTTGAGAAAGTGATGACTAAAGAGCTGGTTACGGTCCCTCTCGGGACTTCGCTCGAGGAGGCCGAGAAGCTCTTCCACAAGCACAAGATCGAAAAGATCCTGATGGTGGATGAGCACTTCCATCTCAAGGGCTTGATTACTTACAAGGACATCCTCAAACGCATCCAGTATCCCAATTCGGCCAAGGACAATCTCGGTCGGCTGCGGGTCGGAGCCGCGGTCGGCGTCGGCGCGGACACCATGGAAAGGGCCGAGGCGCTTATCCAGGCCAAAGTCGACATCCTGGTCGTCGACACGGCCCACGGCCATTCCCAGCGGGTCCTGGATACGGTCAAGAAGCTCCGGGCCCATTTCCCCAGCCAAGAGTTGGTCGCCGGCAACATCGGGACCGCCGAGGCTGCCGAAGACCTGATCGCACTCGGGGTGAATGCCGTCAAGGTTGGCGTCGGGCCCGGCTCGATCTGCACCACCCGGGTCGTTACCGGCGCCGGAGTGCCCCAGTTAACGGCTGTGGCCGATGTCTACAAAGCCGCCTCTCCCAAAGGCATCCCGGTGATAGCCGACGGCGGCATCAAATTCTCTGGTGATGTCACCAAGGCCATCGCCGCCGGCGCCAGCTCGGTCATGCTCGGAAACCTGCTGGCTGCTACGGATGAATCCCCCGGCGAAACTGTGATTTATCAAGGCCGCTCCTACAAAACCTATCGCGGCATGGGGTCGCTCGACGCCATGAAGGAAGGGAGCCGGGACCGCTATTTCCAGGACTCCCCGCTGAGCGAGAGCAAGCTCGTGCCCGAGGGGATTGAAGGCCGAGTTCCCTACAAGGGCAGCACCTCCCATATCATCCAGATGATGGTGGGCGGCCTCAAGGCCGGGATGGGGTACGCCGGCTGCCGCAGCATCGAAGAACTCCAGAAAAAAGCAAAGTTCATCCGGATCACCTCAGCCGGCCTGCGGGAAAGCCACGTCCACGACGTGATGATCACCAAAGAGACGCCCAACTACCATCTGGATTGAGCCCGGCGCGGCTCCAGAGCAGGAGAAAAATAGATGTCGGTGTTTCTACTCAAATCCATACTGGCCATAGCTCTTCTCATCACTGGGCTCAGCGCGGCCTTGGCGATGTTGATCTCAATGGGCCGGGCGGAGAAAAAGGCCAACCCGGCCACCCTGAGGAAAGTTCACCGGGTCGCCGGATATATGTTTGCCCTGCTGCTCCTTGTCCTGGCCGTCCTGGGCACAAAGATTTTCGTCGGCTCCGGGGATGCTCTTTCGCACAGGGCGGTCCTGCATGCGTTCCTCGCGCTTTTCCTTCTGTTCATTTTCCTCCTCAAGATCGTCCTGGTTCGGTTCTACAAGTCGTTTGTCCGGATCGTTCCGGGTTTGGGGATGGCTGTCCTTATCCTATTCCTGGTCGTCTTTTCCGTCTCAGCCGGGTATTTCCTGCTTCGGTCGGCGTTGAAGGCCGATCCCCTGCCTGCCGCCCGCCCGGCCTCTCTCCTCCGGGGCGATGTGAAGAAAGGGAGCGATCTCTTTGCCCGGAACTGCGCCCCCTGCCATTACTCCGACAGTGAGGACAACAAGATCGGCCCAGGATTAAAGGGTCTCTTTCAAAAGGGCAGGCTTCCAATGAGCGGCCGGGCAGTGACCGAGGAAAACGTCCGCCGGCAGATGAAGAGTCCGTTCCGCAGCATGCCCTCGTTCGGCTCGCTGACCCAGCAGGAGATCGCCGACCTCGTCGGCTACTTGAAGACTCTGTAACATGGGCCGGGCGGGGTTTGCCAGGCGCCCGGGCGTGTTGACCAAATGGACATTTTCCGATAAGAATAGTAAGATTAATAATCGGAAAGGAGATCGCGATGAAGAGAAAGGAATCCTCGGGGGTTTAGCCGGGGTCCGACAGCCATGAAAAAATACTGGCGCTGTTACGTTTGCGGTGATCTGCACTTCGGAGTCAAGGCCCCCGAGGTTTGCCCGACCTGCCTTGTCAAGAACGCCTATGTGGAGATCTCCTCTGACGAGGCCGAACGGACCACCCGCCCGACCCGAAGGACCATGAGCCGGACGGAGTTTCGGACAGCCATCGAGAGCTTCGCCGAAAAGAACGAATTCCAGGTCAACCCGGACACGGCCAAGGTCGAAATGCTCTTTGACGGTATGTTCGCCAATGAGCAGAATCACGGCCTCAAATACTGTCCCTGCCGGCTCCGGACCAAGGACTTCGCTGAGGACCTGAAGCTCGTCTGCCCCTGCAACTTCATCATCCACGAGTCCTACAAGGGCAAAGAAGATGGAGAATGCTGGTGCGGGCTTTTCGTAAGGAGGAAAAAGTGAGCAAGTTGATCATGTTTCATGCCCGGGAATGCCCCCATTGCAAGACTATGATGCCCCATGTCGACCGGCTGGAGAAAGAAGAAAAGGTCAAGTTCGAGCGGCTCGAGGTCTGGCATGACGAGAAAAACGCCGACATGATGAGGTCCTACCGCCCGGTCATCGCCCCCAAGTGCGGCGGCCAGCTGCGGACTCCGACTTTTTTCTGCCCTGAGACAAGTGATGTCCTCTGCGGCGAGGTGCCGTACGACAAGCTCAAGGATTGGGCTTTGAAGCAGGGATGATTGAGGATATGTTCCAAATCCTGGCGGAGAACGGCCGGGCCAGGCCGGAGCGCGAGCCAAGTCTCCCCGCATCCGACCTTCAGAAGCTCTACAGCCTGATGGCGACCACCAGGGCGGCCGACCTCAAGGCGCTTAAGCTGCAGCGCCAGGGCCGCATGGGGACGTTCGCGCCCAGCCTCGGCCACGAGGCCTGCCAAGTCGGGTCGGCCTTTGCGCTGCAGCGAAAAGATTGGGTCTTCCCCTATTTCCGGGACCTGGGGACCTACATCACGCTGGGCCTTCCCCTCAAAAACTACTATCTCTATTGGATGGGGAACGAGGAGGGAATGCGAATACCCGCCGACCTGAACATCTTCACGATCTCCGTGCCCGTCGGCTCCCAGCTCCCCCACTCCGTGGGCTGTGCCCTGGCCATGAAATACAGGAAGGAACAGGCGGCCGTCGTGGCCTATTTTGGCGACGGGGCCACCTCTGAGGGGGACTTTGGCGAAGCGTTGAATTTCGCCGGAGTCTTCAGGACACCAAATGTATTCATCTGCTTCAACAACCAGTATGCCATCTCTACCCCGGTCCGGCAGCAGACAGCGGCGAAGAGTATCGCCGAGAAAGCAACTGCCTTCGGATTTAATGGCATCCGGGCCGATGGGAACGACGTCCTGGCGATGTATTCGCTAACCAGGGAAGCCCTGGAGAAGGCCCGTACCGGAGGGGGACCCACTCTGATCGAAGCGTTTACCTACCGAATGGGCAATCACACAACATCAGACGACGCTTCTCGCTACCGGATGGAGGCCGAGGTCAACGAGTGGTCTCGGCGGGACCCGATCGAACGTTTCAGGCTCTACCTGAAAGATAAAGGCCTCTGGGATGAGACTTTCGAGAGTCGCGTTCAAAGAGAGGCCGAAGACCTGATCAACAAGGCTGTTGAAGAGGCCGAGAGCACGCCTCCTCCCCGGCCCGAGGATCTCTTCATCCATACCTATGAAGAAATGACTCCCGAGCTGAACAACCAACTGGCCGAGCTCCGCGACTTCCTCAAGGGAGAGCCGAAATGATGCTCAACATGGTCCAGGCGCTCAACCAGGCGATGCACCAAGAAATGGAGAAAGACCCGAGGGTGCTTGCCCTCGGTGAAGACATCGCCGTGGACGGAGGGGTTTTTCGCCTGACCGAAGGCCTGCTTGAGAAGTTCGGGCCCGAGCGCGTCATCGACACCCCGCTTGCGGAATCGACGATCGTAGGCGCCTCGATCGGGATGGCGGTCGCCGGGCTCCGGCCTATCGCCGAGATCCAGTTCATGGGGTTCATCTACCTGGCCATGAACCAGATCATCGCTCATGCCGCCCGACTCAGAAACCGGTCCCGCGGACGGTTCACCGTCCCCATCGTCATTCGGACGCCGTACGGGGCCGGAGTCAAGGCGCTGGAGCATCATTCGGAAAGCACCGAAGCGTTGTTCTGTCAGATCCCCGGATTAAAAGTCGTTGTTCCCTCGACGCCCTATGACGCCAAGGGCCTCCTCATAGCCTCCATCCGTGACAACGACCCGATCATTTTCCTCGAACCGACAAGGCTCTATCGGGCCGGGCGCCAGGAAGTCCCCGAAGAGCTCTATGAAGTCCCGCTCGGCAAAGCGAAGATCGTTCGCGAGGGCGAGCGCGTGACCATCGTCGCCTGGGGCGCGATGATCCCGGTCGCCCAACAGGCTGCCGAGATCGTGGGAAAGGATGGGATCTTTCCCGAGGTCATCGACTTGAGGACGCTCTCGCCACTCGACCGGGAGACCGTCCTCGAATCGGTCAGGAGGAACGGACGTCTTCTGATCGTCCAGGAAGCGCCCAAGACCTGCGGCCTGGGTGCCGAAATCGCCGCTTTCGTGGCCGAGAGGGCTATGTTCAATTTGGAAGCGCCCGTCCTCCGTATTACCGGGCCAGACATCACGGTGCCATTGGCCAAGGGTGAGGACTATTATTACCCCAGTCCCGAACGCGTTGCCCTGGGATTAAAAAAGATAGTGGAGTCTTAGGCATGGCCAAGCAATTCAAGTTTCCAGATGTCGGCGAGGGAATCACAGAAGGCGAGATCGTCCGCTGGCTGATCAAGGAAGGGGACGAGGTCAAGGAGGACCAGACCCTGGCCGAGATCGAAACCGACAAGGCAGTGGTCGAGATGCCCTCTCCTTACAAGGGAACGGTCCTCAAGGTCCACGTCAAAGAAAAGGACATCGTTAAGGTCGGGCAGGTCCTGGTGACGATCGGCGAGAAGGGAGAATCGGTCGTCGAAGGGCCGGCGAAAGTAAGGGCGGAAGAGAAACCGGCTCCGACCACAGGACCTTCTGTAGTCGGAGTCGTCCCTGAAAGCAGAGAGGAGATCCGGCAGGTGTTGGCCACTCCAAAGGTCCGCAAGCTTGCCCTGGAGATCGGAGTGGACCTCAAGAGTGTCAGAGGGACCGGCCCGCAGGGTCGGATAACTGAGGAGGACGTCCAAGCGGCCAAGGCCGCAGCGGCAGTTCCGAAAGAGGAAAAGAAGCCGGCTTTCAAGGTCAAAGAGAAGTTCGATTTTTATGGCGAGCTGGAGAGGATTCCTCTAAGGGGAGTCAGGCGGGCGACGGCCAAGCGGATGCACGAGTCTGTTTCAACGGCCGCTCATGTCACCCATTTCGACGAGGCCGATGTCACCGAGCTCGTTAAAATAAGAGAGAGCCTCAAAGCGCAAGCCGGGGAAAAGGGAGTCAAGCTGACCTATCTTCCCTTCATCATCAAAGCCCTTCTTGCCGCCATCAAGGATCATCCCCTGCTCAACGCGAAACTCAACGATGAAGACGAAGAGATCATCGTCAAGAAGTACTACAATTTCGGGATCGCCGTGGATGTGCCCGATGGGTTGATCGTCCCCGTAGTGAAGGGAGTGGACCAGAAATCGATCTTCGACCTGGCCGGTGAGATCCAGACAGTGGCCGAGGCCGCCAAAAAGAGATCTCTGGACCTCGCCGACCTGAAGGGCGGGACTTTTTCCATCACCAATGTCGGAGGAATCGGCGGGGAGGCCGCTACCCCGATCATCAACTACCCCGAGGTCGCCATCCTGGCCACCTTAAAGATCAAGGAAAGGGTACGGGTGAAGAACGGGCAAATCGCTGCAGTCAAAACCCTCCCCCTCTGCCTGTCTTTTGATCACAGGGTCATTGACGGCGCCGAAGCCGCCCGCTTCATGAACGACCTCGTCGCCAAGCTGGAAAGCGCCGAATTCCTGAAGCGCGTGGCTGAGGGCTAAGACTAAATCCGCTTTATTCTTTTTCCAGGCGTTCCAGCTCGGCTTTGGCCTTTCTGATGCTGGTCTCGCTTTCGTCCCGGGAATTTTCCAGGTAAAGCTTGAAATACTTCACCGCTTCTCGATTATTCCCGCTCTTTTCATAGGCTAGGGCCAGGTTGAAAAATCCGACCGGCGTCGGTCGGATGGTCAAGGCCTGTTCAAGGCAAGAAATGGCCTGGTCATATTCGCCCAGGTAAGAAAAGGCGATGCCGATGTATTGATAGAAGGCCTGTTCTTCGGGAAAATCGTCGATCAATTTTTTATAGACTTCGATGGCTTCCCTCAATCGGCCGTTGGAAGCCAGATTCCCCGCATAGCTCATTCTCAGATACCGGCTTTCGGGTTCGACGACCAGAGCCCGATCATAATAGGTGCGGGCCTCTTCCTTGCGACCCTGCAAATCCAGGATTCCGGCGCAGACGGTCAGAGCATCGACGTTTCGAGGGTTCAGACTCAGGACTTTGTTCATGGTCTCAAAGGCTTCCCGGGACCTGCCGGTGACCAGATAAGTATGACCCAGGCGGACCAGGAGGATCTCGGAATCCGGGATCCTGGACATGCCCCTGTTCAGGGTCTCTACGGCCTGGTCGAATTTCCTCTGTCTCGCCTGAGCAATCGCCAGATTGACATAGCCGGCCGGAGTATCAGGGACGTCCTCCAGAACCCTGAGATAGACCTGTTCGGCCTCGGCATAGTTTTCCTCGAACTCATAAGCCTGAGCCTGCTGGATCAGCCTGAGCAGATCGGTCTTATCTTTCGGGTCGGGAAAGATCGATCCGGGTCTGGCCGGGGCGAAGTTCACGTAACCCAAGGATCTTAGCTTTTCCATGTCTTCGGCCCTGGTGCTCACCCCCCCGCTCGCCGGCTTGCCCCCGGAGCTTGCGCGGAGGACCTCCTGTTCCAGCTTTTTCCTCAGCTCGCTGGCTCTGTCGGCCGACGTCTCGCCCAGATTCTTTCGTTCCTCAGGGTCCTTCTCCAGGTCGTACAACTCAGGCCGTGGGGACTGAATGAATTTCCAGCGCATCGAGATCAACCCGACCATCTCCGACCAACCGAAGTTCTCCCGGGGGTAAAAGCTCTCCACCAGGCTGTCGAGGTCCTTCCGGGTCTTGCCCTTGAGCCAGGCGACGAGGCTTTGTCCCTTCATTCCCGCGGCCTCCTCCTTCAGGCCGACGATCTCAAGGACGGTCGGAGCCACGTCGACCAGGCGGACCTGGCTTTCGATGACCCGAGAACGGGAGAAGACGGCGGTGTTATATAGAATGAGCGGGACTCTGAGGGTCTCTTCGTACAGGAAGATCCCGTGACCGATCTCCACCTTGTCCCCCAGCCCTTCGCCATGGTCGCCCGCGACGACGACGATCGTTTTCTCGAGCACCCCTTTTTCTCTCAGCCGATCCAGGAGAGCCCCCACATAATGGTCCATGTAGGCGATCTCGCCGTCATATAGACGGCTGGCGAATTCCTCCTTGTACGGCGATGGCGGATCATAAGGCCAATGAGGGTCATAGTAATGGACCCAGCTGAAGAACCTGTTCTCTCCGTTGTTGCCCAGCCATCGGGAAAACCTAGCAAAGGTCTCCTCGGCCCGGCGCTCCGCGTTTATGGTTTTGAAGGGCAGCTCCGCTCGAAACGTGTCGTCATAGACGTCGAAGCCCCGGTCGATCCCGAATCGGGAGTCCACGGAAAAGGAAGAGACGAACGCTGAAGTGGAGTAGCCCCGCCCTTTCAGGATCTCCGCCAGGCTCCTTATCCCGGAGGGGAGATCGTGACCGTTATTACGGACCCCATGCGCCACCGGATCAAGGCCGGTCATGATCGAAGCATGAGAAGGCAGGGTCAGCGGAGCCGGGCAATAAACCCGGGCGAACCGGATTCCTTCCCGGGCCAGCCGATCGAGGTTGGGCGTTCTGGCCGTTTGATCACCATAACAGCCCAGATGATCGGCCCGGGTGGTATCCAATGTGATCAGCAGGACATTATAAGAAGGCGCCCCCGGCAGCTTGACCTTGCTTCTCCCCCCGCTGATGACAAAAACAAGGGCCAGCAGACCCAACCCGGCTCCCGTTCCGGTCATCCACCAGATCAATCTGGATCGACCGCCGGATTTCCGGCCCTGAGTCTCTCGCCGGGCCTTCTTTTTTTCGGCCGCGGCAGCATTAAACCGGGCTTGACCCGATGTCGAAGCTCCCTTCTTTTGAGATCTTTTCTTGCTCATTAATTCTCAAGCCGGATCAAGGCCCGTTTGCAACCTCGAGTCGTCAGAGAGCGTTCTATCGTCCGCTGCCTGACTCGGAGGAAGACTCTGTGCCATCCCGAATGATGGAATCAAAGTATAAAACTCCCCCTAGAGTGTCAAGAAAAGAGCCCGCCCTTCGGAGGAAGGGCGGGCTCTCGATGGTGACAGGTCCCGAGCGCCTCAATCAGAAGGAGAACTTTAAGCCCAGACGCGCGGACCAGGGGGCGAACCGGGTCTCCCACTTGTTGAATCCGGAATTCGTATCGCCCGCGTCCACAACCATCGCTTGGTAACCGCGGGCCACGGTTCCGTCGAGGATCTGCGGATAGTCTGCGTAGACGCCGTCCAGATTGAGATCGGTGATCCGGCTCTGAATAGTGCTGGTGTTGGTCACGTTGTTGATCTGGAGGTTGACGGAAGCCCGGTACTTGTCGCCGAGCCTAAAGGTGTAGTCCAGATAGATATCGGCCCAGAATGTGAACGGCAGACGGCCCAGGTCCCCGCGGTTCTGGGGATAAATGTACCTGTCGTTGAACAAGAGCTTGGACGTCAAGGGCAGGCCGCTCCGGCCGTAGGCGATCATGCCCACAGTCAACCCAAACGGGAAGGAATAGGCCCCGTAAGCCTTGAGGTAATGGGTCCTGTCCTGGGGCAGGGCGCCTTCGAGAACATCCCCTTTGGCATCATACATGATGAACCAGTCGTCGTAGTACAATTCGACGTTCGGGCCGACGCGGCCGAGGCCGCCGGAAACTTCGTCAGAGCTGGCCAGGCCGGAGTAATTCCCCGACACCCGGCTCAGGGTATAGTTGATCCCGCCCTGCCAGCTGTTGCTGAACCTCTTTTCGAGCGAGACGTTCAGGCCGTAATATTCCCTTGTCGCTTTCGGGCAAGCCCAGTAATCATCGGTGAACTTTCCGCCCTGGGAGACCGGTCGGGACCAGCCGAACCCGGGGTTGGTGATGTAGAAGGTCTCCGTCAGGTCCGTAGTGCCGTCGGGATTGACCACAGTTTCGAACACGCCGACGTCCTCGATCGTCCGGAGGAGGTGCTTATTGACGAGGCGCACCGACAAGGAGAGGTCCTCCATCAGCTTCTTCTCCGCGCCGAAGGAGATCTCCCTCTGGGCGGTCGGTTTCAGGTCCGGATCGACCCGGCCGAACGACGGCGGCAGGAAATCGAGGGATCCGGCGTACTTGCCGCCGGCTTCCTGACTGGCCCTGTCGTCGAACGCGCCGCTCGCCGCGATCACCGTCCAATCCGGGGTCGTGAGAGAGTAATAGTCCTGCTTGCGCTTCCAGCCGCCGAAAGTAAGTTCGGCCATGTAGAGCTTCATGACGTCGTAATAGATGCCGAAGCTTCCGAAGACCTTGAGGCTGGAATCCCCGAAGACGTCATAGACCGCACCCAAGCGGGGGGCCAGCATCTGCCCCAGATCGAACTTGACGGGCTTGTCCGTAAAACCCGTGTAGGACGTGTCGGTGGTCATGGACGGAATGTACTGGCTCTCGGCCCGGACGCCGAAGTTGATGGTCAGCCTGTTCTTGATCGTCCAGGAATCCTGGAGGTAGAGCGACCAGTTGTTGGCATGGATTTTCCAGGCGCCTCCGTTAACAGGTTGGGTCCAGGAACCCCGGAGGTAATAGTACCCGTAAGCGCCGTAATTGGGGCTGCTCGGGTCGGCACCGACGCCGACAGGAAAGCCCAATGCATAGGTGGTCCTTCCGAAGCCCATATAGACCCTGGGGTGTGTGGAGGAATTAAAAACGTCCTCATAGAGATAGGCATAGCCGATGCCGGCCTTCAAAGCGTGCTCACCCAGCCAATTGAGGTAGTAGGAAACATCAATGTTGTTGCCGATCTTCCCCTGCAGAACCTTTTGAGTATCCCGAAAGGTCCCGGCGTCCGTCCAACCGGAGGAATGGAGCAGGCCCGGATTGGCAACATAGAAGGGATCGTTCGCGTAGGGATAGTTGGAATAGTTGAAGTTAAAAGTCGACCTGTCCGGGGGCACAATCTGTTGATTGGTCTGGTTCTGAAGGTGCCAGCCGCCCCGGTAGCTGATGAGCAGGTTATTGCCGATCGAGTAGTCCGCCGTCAGCGCGGTGGTCCAGTTGGGATAGTCAAAACCCTCTTGCCCCCATTCATAGGCTGAGTCGTCGTAGCCCTGGATGCTCGGGAGGGCCCCCCGATACCTGCTGAAATTGTTGACGAAACTCGCCGCCAGCCGGAGCCCTTTCAGGGGGGCGGCCGAAAGCCTGATGGAGCCGTTGTAAACGGTGTTCTTGTTTTTGAACGTGGAGAACGGCCCCTCCCGGTAGTTGAAATCCCTCTGAGCCGCCGTTTGGTAGTAAATGGGGTTGATGGATCCGAAGAACCACAGCTTGTCCTTGATGATGTATCCGCCGAGGCTGAAGACCCCTTCGTACCGATTAAAGCGATCCCTGTCCTTCCCGGCGTTGAAGTAGAGGGTGTCGTTGTTCGCATATTCCCAGATCGTATAGTCGTTCGGGTCCTGCCTGAGGTAGTCCCTAGCCTTCCCCTGCATCCACTGCCTGTTGTTCTCGTAGAAGGTCATGATGTCGCCGTGGAACTCGTTCCCTCCGGACCGGCTGATAACGTTGATGACACCGCCCATCGAGCCGCCGTACTCGGCGTTGTATCCGGAAGCCGTGACCTTGACCTCGTCCAGGAGCTCCAGGACGACGTTCTGGCCCTTGATGCCCAGATGGAAGTCCGTCACATCAGTGCCGTCGACGAAGAACATGTTCTCCGCGCCCGAGGCGCCGTCGACCGAAATCCCGGCGCTGACGTCCTCGTTTTGGACGCCGGGAATAGTGCTGATGAGGGAATCGAAGGACCTCCCGCGGGGAAGCGACAGGAAGATATCCTTGGTCATCGTCATGCCCTTGACCGTGCTCTTGACATCGATCAGAGGGGACTGGCCAACGACCGTGACCTGCTCTTCGACCGCGGCCTGTTCCAATGTCTCGTTCAAGACCATGGTCTGGGACAATTGCAGATAAACGTTCTTTCTGAGCAGCTTCTTGAACCCGGGAAGTGAAAAAGTAATCTCATAATTCCCGGACGGAAGGGCCATCAAACGGTAGGTCCCGTAGAGGTCGGTGATCGTGGAGGCTTTCCCGACCAGCTTGGGGCTGGCCGCTTCAACCGTCACCCCGGGAAGAGGATTCCCCTGGTCGTCCATGACCTTTCCGATGATCCTCCCTTCCGGCGTGAGCTGGGCGAAAGCTAGTCCCGCGGTCGACAAACAAACGATCAGGAAAAGAAAGAACCATTTCTTTTTCATTCGCTTTGATCCGCCTTTCATACTTTCCTAACCTCTCTCTCCCAGGGTGAATCCGTCATGGCTTCACCCCAACCCTTGGTGCCAAATGCCCGCCTGCTCTATCGTCATTCACACTCCTCGAAAATTTTTCGTGCCTATGATAAGAGTTTGCTTTTTCTACGACGCGGAGAATTCCCGACCAGGACGATAAATCTCCCCTCCAATCCATGCCAGAAGTATATGACCGGCCCCATGGCGGTGTCAATAGTTTAAAGAGCCGTTCGGTCGTCTCAGCGCCCCTCGGCCACCGCCGGCAGAATGTATTTTGGAACGTAGCCTTGCGAGATTTGCTTTGTGGGCGAATCGGCGTAGTTTCCGGCGTATATCGCCACCACAAGATCAAGTTCAGGAATCCCCATAACGGTTTGTCCACCATTGCCGCCTGCAAAAAAAGCGCGAATGATGCGCCCTTTGTAAGGATACTCAATCACCCACCACAGATAGCCGTACTTAAGGAGTTTATATGGTTCGATGGGTTCATAATCTTTAATTTTGTACAAAGGAGAGGTCGCCCGGCGAGACCATTCCTCTGTCAGGATTCTACGACCGTTCCACGTCCCGCTGTTCACGTGCAACTGACCGAGTTTCATGAAATCGCGCAGCAACAATCGCACTCCCCCGCCCATATAGGCGTCGCCTGTCGGCGTCAAGTTCAAATAATACCGTTTGATTTGCAGCGGCTCGGCTATCAGTTCATGAAACAGCGTT
>DQHV01000108.1:12330-12493 GCA_003524335.1 Candidatus Aminicenantota bacterium
CCGTTTTCGCGGCTCAAGGTCAGGCGGAAACTGGCCATCGTTCATCACCCGATAAACGGGGCTGGATACCTCGAGTGGCACGCCCGCGTGTAGGGCTGCGCCCACCAAGGTGGCAGTCAAGCTCTTTGCCGCAGAGCGCATGTCGTGTGGTTTTTCGCGGTGT
>DQHV01000108.1:12585-13140 GCA_003524335.1 Candidatus Aminicenantota bacterium
CCGACCTTCCGCCAGCACGCCCCCCTTTTGGGTGCCCGTACTTGCCGCGACGAGTTTCACTGATTCTCCCTCAAGCTCGATATGGTCGACTCGGTATTGGGGGGTCCAGCCGATGTTGCGTTCGGGATTCCTCAGAAACGCGCCAACCGAACCATCATCCCTGGCCTTGACCATCAGGTATAAAGTCATCGTGCTATCAAGCGGCATGACATCACCCCGCCACGCGTCGCGCCCATATTGCCTGAGTGTGACCGGCGAGGCGTAGGGAGATCCGCTCTCAAGGGTGGCCGGCTGAATCCAGTGNNGCGAAGCCGACGTTTTGCTTCCCAGAGTCCCGCCAGTTCCCGCACCGAATTGGGTCCGCCGGAGGCTGCATCAGTGGAGTGATTTTGTGTCTGAGCCAACGCGACAACCATAACTATAACTGACACCAGAGCAACTAAAAGTGTCCGCATTTCTTTTCTCCCCAAAAGAACGTCGCGTTCTGCAAGAGAAGCAACGCTTCCCCGTAATATTCCTTTTTCGCCATACCGTCTATTATATCCACACTGGCGA
>DQHV01000339.1:0-4967 GCA_003524335.1 Candidatus Aminicenantota bacterium
TGGCGGATCCACCAGGTCGCATAGGTGGAGAACTTGTTTCCGAGCCGATAGTTGAACTTGTCCACCGCCCTCATCAGCCCGATATTCCCTTCCTGGATGAGGTCGAGAAAATGGAGGCCCCGGTTCTGGTAGCGCTTGGCGATGGAGATNNACCAGCCTGAGGTTGGCGGCGACGAGCTCTGATTTCGACTCGTCCCGCAGCTTTTTCCCCAGCCGCATGAGGTCATAGGCCCGCCGGAAATCGGCCGACCGGCTTTTCGCCGCTCTCCGCATGGAGACGCGGCAGCCGGCCATGACATCGTCGACCAGGGTTTCCCACACTTCAGGCCGCAGCTGCAGTCCGGGGAGCAGCCGTAACATCCGGATGACCAGCCGCCCGCGCCGGAACATANNACCTTCAGCCGCTTTCCTAGGCTCCTGATTTCCTTCAGCCTGGCCCGTGCGTCCCGCAGGGCCGTCCTCAGTTTCCCGCCTTCGACTTCCTCCTCGGTGAGGTCGAAAATCTCCCTGAGCGACCCGGGCGCCTTCCGGATTCCCTTTTCCAGGTCCTGGAGGGCCTCCAAAAAAACGGGAGTCAGGACCAGCCCTTTAACGATCTTGCGCTTCCCCCTTTCGATTTTTCTGGCCAGACCCACTTCTCCTTCTTTGGTCAGCAGCATGACCCGGCCCATGTCCTTGAGGTAGACTCTTACTAAGTCCACATCCGGGTTCCCGCCGTTCCCTTCTCCGGAACCGTTCCCTCCTGGAGCCGACGGAAAGCGGCCGTCCCGGTTCTGCGCGCCGGAGCCAGCAGGGCCAGGGCCGCCCAAAAAGGCCCGTTCCTCGAAAAGCGATATCCCTTCTTCCGGGTCCGAAAAACCGGGCCCGTATCCAGACGGATTCTCCGATTCAGATATGAACCTCATGGCTTTCACCTTACTATCCTACAATTCATATAGGATAACTAGGGTATTGTCAAGAACGTTGCATTCTTTTTTGGCCTGGAGAGAGGGTGCTGGCTGTTTCGGGGAATTAGCAAAAGGAGGGGTTTGGGAAGGCGGGTTCCCGCCCAGCCAGCAAAGCGAAAACCAACCAATATTAGATTAACACATAATTACTATTAAATCAATAGGATTTATAGATTTAATCATATTTGACAAAGGGTTTGCCTTCTGCTTAAATGCGAGCGCCAAGATTACGGAGATGGAGCGAGCCGAGGATGGCGGCGGAGTTCATTCTTTGCCCAGCCCAGATATATGATCACTGCCCGCATCCCTGAAGAATGTGGCCCCTACCTCCGGGTCGGAACCTGTTCGTGGAAATTTGACTCCTGGAAAGGGCTGCTCTACGAAAGCGGGAAGAGATATCGTCCTCAGGACTACCTCCGTGACTATGCCAAGCATCTGAATTCGGTCGAGGTGGACCAGTGGTTCTGGAGCCTTTTCCCCGAGAAAGTCCGCCTTCCCGATGTCCGGACCGTCAGGCAGTACGCCGAATCAGTCCCTGACGATTTTGTATTCACCGTCAAGGCTCCCAACGCCCTAACCCTGACCCATTTCTATTCCAAGCAGCCGGCCGTCTATGCCGCCTCCGCCGGCGCACCGAACAGCCATTTCCTGGACGCCGCCCTTCTCGAGAGTTTCCTCGAGCGCCTGGCGCCGCTCGGCCGGAAGCTCGGTCCGATCATGCTCCAGTTTGAATACCTCAACCGGACCAAGATGCCGTCCCGGGACATGTTTCTCGAGCGCTTCCAAGCCTTCATCTCGCGGGCGCCCCGGGAATTTCGGTACGCCGTCGAAACGCGCAACCCCAACTACCTCTCTCCTCCGTTTTTCCGAGCCCTTAAAGACTGCGGCTGCGGCCATGTCTACATCGAGGGATATTACATGCCGCCGATCGGCGGCATTTTCGACAGATTCGCTCCCGACACGGCCGACTTTTCGATCATCCGCCTCCACGGCGGCGACAGACAGCAGATCGAACAGGACACCGGAGAGGTCTGGGACCGCCTCATCTCCCCAAAACCCGAGTCCGTCCGGGCCGCTGCGAGAATCGTCCGCGCCAATGCCCGCCGCCGCATCCTCACCTATGTCAACGTCAATAACCATCTCGAGGGAAGCGCGCCGCTGACCATCCAACGGTTGTTCGAGGCCTTGGCGGATGAAAAATCCTGTTGATATTCCCCCTCCCTCTTGCTATATTCTCTCCCAATGACCAGGTTGCGTAAGAAAGACCAGAAGAAAGCTCCGTCAGGAGTCGAGGCCATTCGACTAAAATCCCTAGAGGTTGAGATGCGCAAAAAAAAGAAAGCGGACCGGCAGGCCCGGGAGAGACGCAGAGACAGCCGCATCAGCGAAGAGGACAAGGTCCTGATCGAGCTTCTGACCAACGGCCGGCCGCCGGCGGATAAGACGATCATCAACGCGCTGACCAAGGACGTCTCTCCCGGCGGAGTGCGACTGCTGACCAATATGCTCTTGCCCGTCAACACGCTTCTCAAGATGGAGATCGTCCTCTCCCGGCGCCGCCGCGTGGTCCATGCCATGGGGATGGTCCGGTGGGCGCACAGCATGTATGAAGAGGAGATGTTCGAGATCGGGATCGAGTTCACCCAGATCTCTCCCGATGATAAAATGCTCCTCCTTGAACACACCTACAAAAAAAGAGGTTGAACCGCCTCTCTCGGGGCGGGAAAGGAGCCTTTCCGTGACAAGATCCATCGGGCGACGGGATTTCATCCAGAAGGGCTTGAGGTTCGGGATGACGGCGGCGGTGGGCGGTCCGGTCCTCCGCCGGTTCGCCGACAACCCGCTTCTCGGTTTGGCCAAGGACATACCCGCCATCGCCGCCGTTGAGGGTGACGATTACGGGCGGAACACCCTCAAGGCCGTGGAGATCCTGGGAGGGATCGAGCGTTTCGTCCCCAAGAACTCGCGTGTCGCCATCCTGGCCAATGTCCAGAGCAGCCATCCGGGCGCCTTTACCAGCCCCGCCGTGCTCAGGTCCGTCCTCCGGCTTTGCCGGCAGGCCGGAGCCAAGGAGGTCAACCTGGTGAGCTGGCAGGCCCTCAAAAACTGGGAATCTACGGGTCTGGCCCAAGTCGTCGCCGAGGAAGGCGCCAGCCTGAAACTCTTCGAACGCGACGAGGCCAACTTCAAGCCGGTGCCCATCCCAGCGGGGAAGGCTCTTACCGAATCCCGGATCCTGAACGCCTTTTTTGAACACGATGTCTTCATCAACATGCCTGTGACCAAGGACCATGCCGGCAACAAGTTCACGGGCACCATGAAAAACCTGATGGGCATCAACTCGCCTGTGAACAACCGCACCTTCCATAAGGAGAACTGGCAGACCGAAAAAAGCGCCATAGAACATCTCGACCAGTCGATCGCCGACCTCAACACGGTCGTCAAGCCGACGCTCAACCTGGTCGATGCCACCGAGTTCATCACCACCAACGGGCCGTTCGGTCCGGGCGAGATCATTAAGCCCAAAAAAGTCGTCGCCGGCGCGGACCGGGTGGCCATCGACGCCTACTGCGCGGCGCTGTGGGGTCTCAAACCCGAGGACATCGTCATGATCAAGCGCGGGCAGGAACACGGCCTGGGACAGCACGACCTCAAAAAGGTCAAGATCCAGGAGATGAGCGTCTGATCCGGCGACGTTCGATCGCAGCCCTTCTTCTCAGCCTTGGCTCGTTCTCTCCGGCATTCTCCGGTCTGGCAAGTACTCGGCTCAACCAGAGCCCTCTATCAACACTCCTCCCGGAAGGTCCGGAGCTCAGATGTTGGACGAAAGACGGCGATCACCAGTCCTTTGAAGGAGAAGACCTCTTCATCTACATCGACGGCGGGGCAGAGATCTATTTTGAGTACGGCTTCAGGCGGGTGATCGTCCAGGATTACAGAAACGACGCCGGCAGCCGACTCTCCCTCGAAATCTTCGAGATGCAATTCCCTGAAAGTGCCTACGGAATGTTCACCTTCAAAAGCAGCCCTCGGGGCGAGGCGGTTATCTTGGGCGATGAATGCCGGCTGGCCGAATATTACCTGAACCTCCGTAAGGGCCGCTATCTGGTCACTATCACCGGCCTCGACCAGGATTCCACACCGAGGGACGGCCTCGTTTCTCTCGCCGGGCTAGTCGAGAAGAAGCTGGGAGGGGGTGGAGAGCCTCCCAGCCTGATTTCCCTGCTCCCGGAAGAGGGCCTAAATCCACAGAGCCTCAAGTTCTTCAAAGGCCCCCTCGCCCTCTACAACATCTATCCTTTTTTCCGGGACGACGTCTTCGCCTTCCAGGCCGGGATCAAAGGCGATTATGCGAACCGCTATAGCTTATTTCTGTTTGAGTACTCGGCTGAAGAAACGGGGGGCGGACGGTTCTCCGAGACCCGTGTGAAGTTTTCTTCCGAACCTAAATACGGGCATATCCGGTGGGATGGAGAGCTGCTCAGGGTCCGGGACGATAAGGGAAGAGCCATGCTCGCCAGGCATTTCGGGAGATTTATCATCCTCGTGCTCGGTGAAGACAATCGGGAGACGGCAGAGGCGTTGCTGGCCCGCGCTGAGAAGCGCCTCCCGGCTCAGAAGGAGGAACGATGATCGCAGGCAAAGACGGGTTCGCCCACTCGGCCGCAAGGGCACCCCTCCTTCTCATATTTCTCCTGGCCGCCGGCTGCGTTGGTCTAGCGGCGGACCGTACCGAAAAGCCGGTCCTCCACGGAAAGCACTGGGTGGCTATTACGGGAAAGCCANNACGTGCTGAGCTGGGGAGGGGAGACCCAGGCTCTCATCTATAGTCCCAAGGCCGGGAAAGTCATCGGAGTGAATGCCTTGGGTGTCGCCCCGACGGGAGCCGCGGCTGATTTCTTCCGCCAGAAAGGGATGAAATATCCGCCCGCCTACGGCCCCTTGGCGGCGGTTACGCCGGGCACTCCCGGCGGGCTGATGGTCATGCTGGCCGAATTCGGCACCATGAGCCTCAAGGAT
>DQHV01000339.1:5007-5180 GCA_003524335.1 Candidatus Aminicenantota bacterium
CGCCGAATTTGCCCGTGGATGCCGGGAGCAGGGAGGGCTGATTACGGAACAAGACCTGGCCCGTTGGAAGGTCTATCTCGAAGAGCCTGTGACCTCCAGCTATAAAGGCATCGACGTCTATAAGCTCACCTCATGGGTCCAGGGGCCTGTCATGCTCCAGGCCCTCAACATGC
>DQHV01000339.1:5368-5540 GCA_003524335.1 Candidatus Aminicenantota bacterium
TGAGCCAGCGCATGCAGAGCTTTGTGCTCGATGAGAAGGAAAACCCGTTCAATGTCGTCGAACCAGGGAAGAGGCCGCGGGCGACGCTGACGCCCGGTTTGGCCCTTAAAGACGGGAAACCCTTTCTCTCTTTTGCCGTCCAGGGAGGAGACACCCAGGACCAGAACCTGCT
>DQHV01000189.1 GCA_003524335.1 Candidatus Aminicenantota bacterium
CGATCGCAATAGAGCGATGACTTCTTTTATCGACAGGAAAGGAGCGACTCCAACTCGAGTTCTTCCTGCGACCGTCTCGGCCAGCCTCTTTTCATCCTCGCCTCCCCAGAGAAGGACGGGAAAGGCATCGGGGAGCCGGACCATTTTGATGAGCTCTATCCACTTTTCGGGAAACCACCTCTTGGTTTCCCAGGCGGCTCCTACGTTATAGACAACGATTCTCCGGCCATTTTGGCGGCCCATCATAGAAAGCTTGGACCGGACGGAGTGGAAAATATCATCGGGAATTCGCAGGGGAAACTCAAACCGGCTTTCCTTAATGTCCAGGATTTCGAGCAGCTTGAGGTTTTTGCTGATGACGTGGCCTTCCTCTTCGGGGAAGGAAAGGCACCGCTCAGTATAGAAAACAGAAGCCAGGGGCTCTTTCAGGTTTTCCCTGGAAAACCCGATCCGCCGCCGGGAGCGGGAAAGATAGGCCAGCAGGGCCGACTTGACCAACCCCTGGAAATCCAGCGCGGTTTGATCGCGGCCTCTGATGCTGCGGGTGCTGCGCAGCCATTTATTTTTATTGATGACGAAAACTTCATCGATCCCGGGGACGAGGTCGAGGATTTCTTTCCCTTTTTCTTCCACAGCCCAACGGATTTCGGCGTCAGGGAAACTCCTGCGAAGGGCGGAAAAGGCCGGGAGGGTATGGATTATATCCCCGAGCGAGCTCAGCCGGATGATCAGGAAGCGATCCATCTAGGCCTTTTCAGGTCTCCTTCTCCATCCTGGCGGCGATGTCGCGGATGACCTGCGAAGTGTTGCGGATCTTGGGGCCGCCGACGATGGCCACCCGGCCGCCGTAGGCTTTCACGGTGTCCTTTTCAGGCACCGTCTCTTGGCTGTAGTCCGAGCCCTTGACGTGGATGTCCGGTNNACCGAGGCGTCGCTGTTGAGGGCAACTACAAGGACGTCTCCCTTCGCCTTAGCGGCCCGGAGATAGCGGATGTGGCCGACATGAAAAAGGTCAAAACAGCCGTTGGCCAGGACGACGGTCTTGCCCTTGGCTTTTTCGGCGGTGATGACCAGGCGGAGTTCAGAGAGAGGCTTGAACTTGTCCAATTTATCCAGAGATGGATTCTTTGAGTTCGGCAGGGGAGAGTGTCGCCGTCCCTTTTTTCATGACCACGATGCCGCCGGCATGGTTGGCCAGGAGGGTTGCTTCCCGGAAGCTCGCCCCGCAGGCAAGGGCCAGGGTGAAGACACTGATCACGGTGTCTCCAGCCCCGGTCACATCGACGATGTCGGTCGGGCCGTGGACGGGGATGAGGAAGGGCTGTTTTCCTTTCTCGAACAAGGCCATGCCCCTCGATCCCCGGGTAATGAGAAGGGCTTGGGACTGGAGGTTCTTGAGGAGAAGATCGCCCGCCCTCTTAAGGATCAAGAGGTTGTCGTTGAGCTCGATATGGAGTGCGCCCTCGACCTCAGGTTCGTTCGGCGTCGCTGCCGTAATACCTTGGAAATGGAGAAGACGATACCGGCTGTCGAGAGTGACGGGCCGTTTCGACTTCTTAAAAGAGGGAAGCGCGGCCGCAAATATCTCCTCCTGGACGGTCAGGTAGTTATAGTCGGAAATGAGCAGGGCTTCTGCGGAGGCGGCGATCGTCTTGAGCGTCCGGATGAGCCTGTCTTTGAGGCGGGCGGTCTCGGGCACAGAGGCCTCCTTGTCGATCCGGAGGATCTGCTGTTTCTTGGTGTTCTCTTCGCCCGCCAGGATCCTCGTCTTGACCGGAGTTAGGTAGTCGGCCAGCCGGAGGAGGAACTTGGTCGATATCCTCTGGGCCCGCAGGATGTCGCAGATCTTATCGCCGGATTCGTCCCGGCCGAGGACGCCGAGGGGAAGAGGGTCGGCACCGAGGGCTCTTAAGTTGAGCACGGAATTACCGGCGCCTCCCAGGGAGAACTCCTGGTTCTGGTAAGAGATGATCAAGACCGGGGCCTCCCGGGAGATACGGCGCGTCTTGCCGTAGAGGTACTCGTCCAGGATATAATCGCCCCACACGGCGATTTTCCGGCCGGCGAACCGGTCGATGAGGTTGAGGAGCTTTTCCTTATCTTTATCCATGTTTCGGTGAAGTTTTTATCAAAAACCGGGCGAAACGTCAAACGCTCCGATCACTTTCCTTCCTACCAGCTCACGATATTTGTCTTTTGCGATTGATTATACTATATATTGCACCTTCAATTAAACCTCAGCCCTCGTTCCGATGAGGAGGAGAGGGCTAGGCCGAAAAAAAATAATGAAGTGAACTTGTGCATACTATAAAAAACCGGGTGGATGAGTTCATCGCCAACCCCCGGCGGGCGCTCTTTGCCTTGGCCGCGCCCGTCGCCATCGCCATGTTCGTCCAGACGATGTACAACATCGTGGACACGGCCTTCGTCGGCCGGCTCGGGGCGGCCTCAATCGCCGCTCTGACTTTCGCTTTTCCCATCTTCTTCATCCTGATCAGCCTGAATTCCGGCCTGGGTGTCGGAATCAACTCGATCATCTCGCGCCTCCTGGGCGCGAAGAACAAGGAGGCGGCGGAGAACGCGGCCGCCCACGGAATCATCATGACCGCAGTTTTTGCTGTTGCGGTCTATTTCTTGGGCCGTATCACGCTCAGGCCTCTCTATTCCCTGTTCGGCGCGACCCAGGACGTGCGGGCGCTCTCCATGAGCTACATGACAATCATCCTGCTTGCGGTCTTTTTCATGTTCCCCGCCTATGCCATGAACAGCATCTTCGCCGCCCAGGGTGACACCCGGACGCCGATGGTCGTCCAGACGTTCGGGTTTGCCCTCAACGCCATCCTCGACCCCATCTTCATCTACCCGATGCGGTTCGGCGTCCGGGGTGCGGCCATTGCCACCGACATCGCCATAGCCGTCACCCTGCTTGTCTATATTTACTTCCTGAAGAAGAGGTCCTACCTCCGGGTGCGGTTGCGCCACTTCCGGTTCTCGTTCGACCTCTGCCGGGAGATTTGCCGTGTGGGTGCGCCGGCCAGCTTGATGATGCTGACGATGTCGGTCTATGTCATGTTCCTCAACCGCTTCATGGCCCATTTTGGGACCGACTACGTGGCTTCATTCGGCCTGGCGACCCGGCTGGAGAGCCTCGTCTCCCTCCCGATCTTTGCTCTCTCCATCTCTCTTCTGACTCTCGTCGGGATGTTTTA
>DQHV01000020.1 GCA_003524335.1 Candidatus Aminicenantota bacterium
GGCGGGGGTCTTCAACCTGGATTTCGTCCGGGATAAAGGCAACAAGATCAGCGGGTTCAAGCTCAGCATGGGACGGGTGGCCGGCCTCGCGTTCGTTAAGAAATAGCCGGAATGCCGGGTGGTGAGGACGGTTTATTTTTCTTGCCCTAAATAATAGAACCGTCCGCATTTCTTTAATTCTATCAATATCGTTTGAGAAATTGACGTTCGCGCTTGTTTGGAATAGTAATAGGGGAAGAGTCCTGGTTTGATATTCGGAGGGATGAAATGAAAAGAAGTCTTATGATCCTGGCGTCGATATCGGTGTTTTTCATCTTGTCGGCCCGCAGCGNNCCGTCCATCCCGACTACCGGGAGTTCGACCTTCTCCGGGCGATCACCAATGTGGCCCCCAAGTATGGGATCAAAGTCCATGCCTGGCTGTGCGATTTTACTGAGGGAAAAGACTCGCCGGCCTTCAAGCTCCACCCGGAGTGGGCCATGCTCAGCCCGGAGGGCGGCTTGACGGCGGACGAAAAACTTACCCTGGACAAGGTCTACGGCCCCGTCTGGATGTGCCCCTCCCGCCGGCCGGGCTACACCGACCAGTGGCTTCTGCCGATGATCGAGGAGGTCGTCCGGGATTATCCTGTCGACGGCATCCATCACGATTACGTCCGTTATCCCGGCGATGCCGCGCCCGACACCTATTGCTTTTGCGGCGATTGCCTGGAGCACTTCTGGAGCGATAACCTCTTCTTCTATCCTTCCCAGCCGTCGAAACAGGTCCCGCTCAAAAGTATCCGGCTCCGGCCCGAGGCCAACTGGGACCAGGATTTCACGGTGAAACCGGCCGCTTGGACGGGCCTGTCGAGAGAAGAGAAAGCCCGCTTTATCCTTGATGGGAAAAGCATCAACCGGGCCGACCTGGATTATTTTTTCTACGAGNNGTCCGGATATCGAGATGTCGGCCGCCGTGTTTGTTAATCCGATGAAGAGCGGCCGTTTCATCGGCCAGCGCTGGACCGATTTCGCGCCCTGGGTGGACATCACTATGACCATGACCTACCGCAGCCATTTCCAGGGGAGCTTCGAGGATTACCTGGCCTACTTGGCGGATGTCGTCCCCGCCCAGTTGGCCTGGGTCGCGAACAAGAGCAGCCTCTATGTCGGGCTGGACGCCTACTACATTTTCCAGGAGGAGCGGGAGCCATGGGAAAGGGCGGTCGCGCTCCTGAAATCAGAAGTCGGAACCGAATCGCGTGCCGAGTTGAGGAAGCTGATGGAAGGGAACATCACCTATCTCACCCGGTTCTCGGCCGGCCGGGCGAAAGCCCTGGGCGCTCAATTCCGGTCCTTCGATAAAGGGAAAGCATCCCCGGATGAGATGGCCGCCCAGATCACCGGACTTTTGACGGATGCCCCGCCCGGTTTCTTTCCCGAGGACAAGCTCATCCGGGCGATCGAGGCCGTGAGGAAGTCCGGCGGCCGGGGCGTGATGGTTTTTTCCGCCAGTCACATCTCCCGAAACAAGCTATGGGGAGGCCTGGAGAAGGCCTTCTCGTTTCCGGCCCGGCCGGCTCAGGAAGTCTTGCCCGAAGGACTTCATCTTTCGATCCGGGCTTGGAGAGAGCTCCGGAAAAAATCGCGTTAGATAAGGAAGGAGCGCAGCTCTTCCGGGTTTGTCGTCGGGCGCTCGCAGCGATAGTTGGAGCAAATAAAAGCTGTCGCTCTATCCCCGAGTGACTTCATTGCTTCCGTAAAAGGGGCCAGCTTCACGATCTCGGGGTCACTCTCTTCGGCCGGTCGGAACAACACGACTGTATTCGGAATGAATTCTTTACGTAGGACATCAAACATGGCCCGTGTATCGGGAGCGCCCGTCCTTCCGACGACGACCACCTCCCGGCCGGGGCCCAGGGCGAAATCGAGGCCACAGAGGAGCTGCGTATAGGCCGCCGGATACTCAGAGATGTTTCCTAAAAACGCCTCGATGAGCTTTCCGGCTTTTATCTCCAGGTCCGGACGTCCCAGGAGACGGCCGAGGCGGAGCAGGTTAGAAACCATCACCGAATTGCCCGAAGGGAGGGCGCCGTCATAGAGTTCCTTCCGTCTTAACGGGAGGTCTTTAGGCAGGTCGGCTGAAGTAAAAAAGAAACCGCCATTGTTCTCATCCCAGAAACCTCGAATCAAATCCCCGGTGAGCCGGGAGGCCCAGGTAAGATGGCCGGCTTCGAAAGTGGCCCCATAGAGCTCGAGGAGCCCCCAGATGAGGAAGGCGTGGTCGTCCAGGAAGGCTGGAATCGCCACCTCTCCTTCGGCCGAGCGGTGATGAAGAATTCCTTTGATTGTCATCTTGTCCCGGATAAACGCAACGGCCGCGGCCGCTGCTTCGGCATAGTCAGCGCGGCCGAAAGCTTGCGCCGCCTTGGCCAGGGCGGCGATCATCAGCCCGTTCCAGTCGGCCAGGATTTTCGTGTCCTTGAGCGGACGGGGACGTAGTTCGCGCCGGCCGAAAAGCTTGCCCCTGATACGGGCGATCTGTTCTTGGAGGTTCTCCTCCGAGATCTTGAGTCCGGCGGTGTCCGGCGTCCGGTCGAGATAAAGGATATTTTTCCCCAAGCGGCCGTCCGGTTCGGTGAAGTTTCCCTCCGGCCTAAGGTTGAAAATATCTCTTGCCAGCGCGGCCTCGGAAGAGGAGAGAAGGGCCTCGACCTCTCCGAGGTCCCAGATATAGAACTTCCCCTCTTCGCCTTCGCTGTCGGCATCCTCGGCGGTGTAGAACGCGCCCTCCGGCGATCTCAAGTCGCGGCCGACGTAGGTCAGGACCTCTTCTACGCTCCGTCTGTATTGATCTTGGCCCGTGAATTGGAAGGCTTCGGTGTAAGCCATGGCCAGGAGGGCCTGGTCGTAGAGCATCTTCTCGAAGTGGGGGACGAGCCAGCGCCGGTCGGTGGAATAGCGGTGAAACCCAAACCCGAGATGGTCAAAAATCCCTCCCCGGCGCATGGCCTGGAGGGTCTTCTCGACCATGGCCAAGGCCTTCTTGTCGTTCTTCCGCCGGGCCTGGCGGAGGAGAAAGGTCAGGTNNGCGGCCGATGAGGTCCTTGAGCCCGATGAGACCAAACCGGCTCTCCTTGGGAAAATAAGTTCCGGCGAAAAGCGGCCTTTTGTCCGGCGTCAGGATTACGGTGAGCGGCCATCCTCCTCCTCCGGTCAGGAGTTGACAGACCGCCATGTAGTGAGCGTCGATGTCCGGTCGCTCCTCCCTATCGACCTTGATGGAGATGAACGTCTCGTTCATCAGGCGGGCGATTTCTTCATCGGCGAAGGATTCCCTCTCCATCACGTGGCACCAGTNNGATTTAAAAGTCGAGTAATTTGATTGGAATAGTAGCCTTTAGGTGAGAAAAATAACGAGGGGGGATCGTTCCTTGGATTGTGAGCATTTCCCGAGAGCAGGTCGAGTCTTTCCTGGTCAAATCGCTGCGCCTCATCAGCGAGGAGGTTTCCTCCAGCCGTGTTCTCCTCGCCGTCCTGGACGGAGGCCGGAGGCCGGTCGAAATGAGATC
>DQHV01000169.1:0-1426 GCA_003524335.1 Candidatus Aminicenantota bacterium
CCTGGCCGAATCAGGGGGAGCTGCGAAACCGCGCTCCAGGCGTGTGGCTTGACCGGGTGCGCAGGCGGCACCCGCCATACCGAGCGCTAGAAAACACAGGACCCGAAGGCATTTCTTCACGGCCATAGCACGTCTCCCTCGGCCTCTTTTTATTGAAAATTGAGGATAAATTCAACTCCCCTGAGCCTCATTTGCCACACCCGAGAGGCATATGATAAAGTCTTCCCCTTATGGAACCGGCTGCTGAAAGCACCCAGCCCCGCTACAACCTCGGCTATGTCTGGNNTAAGCCGTTCTTCGAGCCGTTTTTCAACCTGACCCGCGAGTCGCTCCGCGGCTGGGCCAACAGCTGCGCGCTGCTTGGTTGCCTGGCCGGTGCGGTCCTTTCGGGCGGGATGAGCGACAAGTTCGGCCGCAAGCGCTTGCTTGTCGTCGCCGCCCTGCTGTTCGCCGTGTCTTCGGTCCTGACCGGCTGGGCGTCGAGCTTCAGCTGGTTTGTCTCGTTTCGAATCCTCGGCGGAGTAGCCATCGGCCTGGCCTCCAACCTGTCGCCGATGTATATTGCGGAGGTTGCCCCCGCGCATATCCGGGGCCGGCTTGTGGCCACCAACCAGCTCACGATCGTCATCGGCATCCTGTCCGCCCAGATCGTGAACTGGCTCATCGCTAGGGCCGTGCCGAACGGGGCCACCGCGGAATTCATCCGTCAATCCTGGTTCGGGCAGTACGGATGGAGATGGATGTTCACGGCCGTGGCGGTGCCGTCGCTCCTCTTTTTTGTGGGGTCCCTTTTCATCCCGGAGAGTCCGCGCTGGCTCGTGAAAAACGGCCGGCCGGACATGGCGCGGCGCGTCCTGGCCAAGATCGGCGGCGGCCCCTTTGCCGAAGCCGAAGTGCGCGACATCCAGAGCACCTTGTCGGGGCGGGAGATCCAGCGCGTCCGTTTCCAGGACCTGCTCGAGCCGAAAATGACCAAAATCCTTTTCGTCGGTGTCACGCTGGCCGTTCTCCAGCAGTGGAGCGGGATCAACGTCATCTTCAACTACGCCGAGGAGATCTTTCGCGGGGCCGGATATGGCGTGAGCTCGATCATGTTCAACATCGTCATAACGGGCGCGGTCAATCTTTTGTTCACCTTGATCGCGATCCAGACGGTGGACCGTTTCGGCCGCCGGGCCCTGATGCTCGTCGGCTGCGCGGGGATCGCGTTTTTTCATACGCTCATAGGTTTGGGCTACATGCTCCATCTGAAAGGCCCGGTCGTGGTCGCTCCGGTCCTGGCGACGCTGGCCTGCTACGGTTTCTCCCTGGCGCCCATCACCTGGGTGCTCATTTCGGAGATTTTTCCCAACCGGATCCGCGGGGCGGCCGTCTCCGTTTCCACCTCGGCTCTCTGGATCGCCTGCTTCATCCTGACCTATACGTT
>DQHV01000169.1:1525-3735 GCA_003524335.1 Candidatus Aminicenantota bacterium
ATGGCGATACACTCTATCCTTATGTCAACGAGTACGATCAAGTCCTTGTCTATAAAATTGCGGTCGATTATTGCCCGGCGAACCCAATGCCGCCCCTGAACGCGGCCCAGACGTTCGACGTCATCCGCCGGATCGACAACTTGACCCGGGGGATTCCCAAGATCGCCTACCTCGTCGGCTGGCAGTACCGGGGCCACGACACCGGCTATCCGGCGCTCGATAAAGTCAACCAGCGCCTCAAGCGGCCCGAAGATGCAGACGCCCTCGACAGTTTGCGCTGGCTGATGAGGGAGGGTCCCAAATATCACACGCTGGTGTCCCTTCATGTCAATTTCTCCGACTGCTATCTCGATGACAACGCCCTTGGTCCGTACTACAAAGAGCGCGACATCATCGTCCGCAACGGCGACGGCACCCACCGGCAGGGCTACGCGTGGTGCGACCACATGGCTTACCGGGCCAGCAATTTCCGGAACTGGTACCAGGATACGTTTAAAGAGAAGCAGATCGGCCCGCTGTTCGCCATGCTTCCGGAGCTGGCGGCCGCCGGCACGCTTCACCCGGACGCCTGGTACAGCATCGATGACCCGTACTACGGAGTCACCGATGCTATGGACTGTGAGGCGATGCGCCAGATGACCGTCTATGTCCGGCGCACTTACAATGTCGACTTGACCACCGAGTTCGACCGCCGGCGGCCCCCCAACACCGACTTCGTCCTCTACCATCCCATGCTCTGGCATATCGCCTGGGACGAGCGCACCCCGCCCGACCCGATGAAGATCCCCTCCTATTTCCTCTCCGGAGTCAACGCCAAGACTTGGTCAAGTTCCGCCGAGACCGTCCAGTCCAAATTTTTTGGGGAAGGAGCCCCTTTCGAGAGCGAAGTTGAAAAGGACCCGGTCAAGATCCCGGGCGGTCTGAAGTCCTTTGCCACGCGAGCCCTCCCCTGGTATTACCTGAACCGGAAGCTCCGTCTTTCTTTTGACGGGCAGTCCGCCCGATTCACGGACGATGTGGCCACTTTTTATCCCGGAAAATATGTCATGAAGGTCGGCGCTGATTTCCTCCAGGACGGAAATGATGTCTGCATACCTGTCCTCTGGCGGACGAACAAAGAGGTTATCGCTTATAGCGCTGACGGTTACGCGCGGCGATCCTGGAAACTGCCCGAGAATTGGGAAGGTATCCGCAAGGCGGATGTCTTTCGAATCACCCCGGACGGCCCGGTCCTCAAACAGAAAGGCCAGGCCGTCGCCCCGGACAGGACCATTAACCTGACGCTCGGCCGGGATGAGGGCGTGAACATCCTTCCGGTCGGCGCCGACCCGAACGCGAATCCTTCTCCCGCTCCGTCCGGGACGGTCGCCTTCCTGGGCGAGGACTACGACACGAAGGGCGCCTGGAAAGGAAAATATGGGACCGACGGATGGGTCGTCGTCGGAGCTGGGGAAAGCCTTCCGTCCTATGCTCGAGTTCAATCNNCAATGGCGCAGAGCGCGTTTGGAATCCGGGCACCCGGGACGTCCAGGCCCTTGAAAAGCCTTCCGGCTCTGACCGCATCGCCGCGGCCCGCCTGGCCGGCCTGCACGAGATCATCGACCTCGAGATCACCGCTGGAGGCAGTCGCGAAGTGTCTTTCTATATCGTCGACTGGGACCGGGCGGGCCGGTGGACCGTAGTCGACGTCATCGACGCTGGAACGCGCCAGCGGCTTGATTCCAGAAACCTGATAAACTTCGGGTCGGGCCGGTATCTGAAATACCGGGTGAGCGGCCGCGTCCAGTTCCGGATCACCAACGTTTGGACCAAGCGCTACCAATCTTCTCCCGACGCCGGCTTTTCCGGGCTGTTCTTCGACCCGGCCCGCTGATTTTTACATCGAACCCGGGTCGCGCGAAGGGCTCGAGCAAGAAAACCAGCGGCTGTCCTGGCATACGGACATTGTCTTGTTTCTCCATCTGGGCTAGAATGAATAAGCTCGTCTTTCACTGGCAAGATCGAGGTGTGATATGAAAAAACCGGCTTCGGCTATAATCATCTTTCTTGGGATCCTCCTTTGTTTCGGCCCGGCCGCGTCACAGAAAATAAAGACGGTCGACGGCGTAACCGTCGTGTCCAACGGCAAGAAACCCGTCCCGCTCAAGGGGCAATCCGCCAAGATCAAGCTGGTCGAAGAACTGGCCATCGGAGGCGGTGGAAACCCGGAC
>DQHV01000314.1 GCA_003524335.1 Candidatus Aminicenantota bacterium
CTTGGCCCGACGCCTCGCCCGGGGGAAGGGCCGGGTCATAACGCCCTTCTCCGCCTGAGGCAAGGCCCCTTCGGCCAACGTCAGCTCTTCGTACAACTCCTCCACGCTCGCGTAGCGAGCCTCCTTTTCCTTGGCCAGGCACTTGAGTATGATCCGGGTCATAGCTTCNNTCCGGCGTCCCGATCATCACCCCGGTGCCGGTCAGGCCCCTCTCCCGAAGGGAGCGGGCGATCCCGAAATCCATGATCCGCGCGTTGCCCTCCCGGTCGATCATGATGTTCTGGGGCTTCAAGTCCCGGTGAATGATGCCCAAGCGGTGAGCCTCCGACAACCCCTCGCAAACCTGCTTGGTCAAGCTGATCGCCTTTCTCGGGGCCAGCTGGCCGGACCGGCGGATGAAGCTCTTGAGGTTTTCCCCTTCGACATACTCCATGGTGATGAAGAACTTGTGATCTTCCTCGCCGAGGTCGAATAGCCGGCCGACGTGCCTGTGACCAATTTTCCGGGCAAACCTGAGTTCGTTGCGAAAGCGGTCGATCGCTTTTTCGTTGACGCTGATCTCCGGATGGATGACCTTGAGGGCAATAACCTCCTCGATCTTCTGGTCATACACTTTGTAGACGCGGCCCATCCCTCCCCGGCCGAGCTCCTCGATGACCTCATAGCGCCCTGCGAACAGCGTTCCTCGTGCCAAGCCGGCCGGGGAGAATTCGAGGGTGAGGGTTTGGTCGACCGGACCCCCTTTATCGATCTGAAGGGGTGTCGCGCACTTATGACAGAAGCGGCTGTCTGGCTGGTTATCAGCTTGGCATTGAGGACAAATCATGGGACCCTGCTCTTCTCTACCAATACACCGCCTTCGGCGGCTTGTCAATTTGGAGAGAGAAATCCCGCCGAGCCCTACACCCCGTACATCTGGATGATGTCCTGCTTGGTCTTGCCCAGGATGTTAAACTTCTTCCCTACTTTGGTGAAAGCGTCGAGCGCCCGGTCGAGGTGGTGGATTTCGTGGCCGGCCGAGATCTGGGTCCGGATACGGGCCTGGCCCTGGGGGACGACCGGGAAGAAGAACCCGATGGCGTAAATCCCTTCATCGTAGAGGGCCTTGGAAAAATCCTGGGAGAGCTTGGCGTTGAACAGCATCACGGGAACGATGGGCGTGTCCCCTTCTCTGAGGACGAACCCTGCTTCGGTCAGGCCTTTGCGCCAGTAGGCGGCGTTTTTCTCCAGCTTATCCCGCCGCTCCGTGCTCGCGTTTAGGATCTCCATCACTTTGAGGACGCCGGAGACAACGACAGGCGCAATGGTGTTGGAAAAAAGATACGGACGGGCTCTCTGCCGGCACATCTCGACGAGCTCACGCCGGCCGGACACACAGCCGCCGGACGCTCCNNCCGCATTTTTCGTGGGTGCCCCGGCCCGTCTTGCCGATGAACCCGCTGGAGTGGGAATCATCGACGAGGAGCATCGCATCATATTTATCACAGAGGGCGACCATCTCATCGAGCCTGGCCGTGTCTCCGTCCATCGAGAAGACGCCGTCGGTGATGACCATCTTCAGCCGCTTGTCGGCATGGAGCTGGAGCTTCTCCTCTAGGTGCGCCATGTCCGAGTGCTTATAGGTGTCAGGCATGGCGCTGCAGAGGCGGATGCCGTCGATGAGTGAGGCATGGACGAGGCGGTCCGAGATCACGACGTCGTCTTTGGTCAGGACGGCCTCGAAGACACCCGCGTTGGCGTCCATGCAGGAGGGGAAGAGAAGCGTATCCTCCGTCCCCAGGAACTCCGTCATCCTCCGCTCGAGCTCCCGGTGGATGTCCTGGGTGCCGCAGATGAAGCGGACCGAAGACATGCCGTAGCCGCGCGCGTCGAGGCCCTCGTGGGCGGCCTTGATGACCTCGGGGTGGCTCGACAGCCCGAGGTAGTTGTTGGCGCACATGTTGATGACCTTCTTGAGGGGGGCGCCGGCCGGGAACTCGACCTCGATGTCGGCCGCCTGGGGCGAATGGATGAAGCGCTCCTGCTTGAAGAGCCCGGCGTCCTGGATGCCCTTGAGCTGGGCCTGATACGTGCCGCGGATCTTGTCGCTATAGGCCACGGTCTTATGCCTTCTTCGCTACGAAGCGCTCGACGAGCGAGACGATCTTGTTGACCGAGTCGAAGGCCTCGGGGGTCGCTTCGTCGTCCGGGATCGAGATCTGATATTTGTTCTCGAGGAAGCGCTTGAGCGAGACCATCGAGAACGAGTCGACGATGCCGCCCGAGATCAAAGGCGCGTCGTAGGTCAGCGGCTCGCTGTCGTCTTCGAGGTACTCCTTCGTGACATAGGTGAGGATGATGTCTTTGAGTTCTTCGGCCATGAGAAGTCTCCTTATTTATTTAATCGTTTTCCAGGGTGGACGTGTCGCCGATCTCCTCGCCCCATTCCTTGGCGTGGAGGAGCCGGCGCATGATCTTGCCGCTCCGCGTCTTGGGCAGCGAATCGACGAACTCGATCTCCTGGGGCATGGCCAGCGGGGAAAGTCTCTTGCGGGTGAAGTTCATGATCTCGAGGTCAAGGTCTTTGCTGGCCGCAAACCCGGGTTTGAGCGTCACGTAGGCCTTGACGACCTCGAGGTTGAGCGGGTCCGGCTTTGAAACGACAGCCGACTCGGCCACGGCCGGGTGTTCGAGAAGAGCCGACTCGACTTCGAAGGGGCTGACCAGGTGACCGGCCGTGTTGATGATGTCGTCATCGCGGCCGGCGAACCAGTAGTAGCCGTCCTGATCGACCCGGGCACGATCGCCGGTGATGTACCAATTGTTCCGGAACTTTTTCTGAAAAGCCTCTTCGTTTCGCCAGTAGGTCCGCATCCGCGAGGGCCAATCGAACTTGAGGGCGACGAGCCCGATCTTGCCGGGAGCCGGGTAGGGCTCGTTTCGGCTCGGGTCGAGGATGGTGCCGGTGATCCCTGGAAATGGCTTTCCCATCGACCCCGGCCGGACCTCCATCCCGGGATAATTGCTGATGACGATACAGCCGGTTTCGGTCTGCCAATAGGTATCCAGGAAGGGCCTGCCGAAAACTCTTTCCGACCAGACCACCGCCTCCGAGTTCAGCGGCTCGCCGACGCTGGCCAGATGGCGCAGCGACGACAGGTCGAACTTCTTGACGATCTCATCGCCCCCCTTCATCAGCGAGCGAATGGCCGTGGGCGCGGAATACCACATCGAGATGCGGTTCTTCTCGATAAAGCGGTACCAGGCCTCGGTCGAGAACCCCGCATCCAGAACGCACTGGGTAACGCCCAGGCTGAAGGGGGCGATAATCCCGTAGGAGGTGCCGGTCACCCAGCCGGGGTCGGCCGTGCACCAATAGATATCGCTTTCCTGGAGGTCGAGCACCCATTTGGCGGTGAGAAACTGGGAGATGAGCGAGTAATGAACATGTTGTACACCCTTCGGCATCCCCGTTGTGCCCGAAGTATAGTGCAGGACTGAAGGCGATTCCGCCTTGGTCGGGAAACACTCCAGGTTTTCGACGGCTTTCGAACCTTCGAGCGAGAAAGGGACTTCCCTATCCTTGAGGGGGGTTTTCCCGTCATGGTCGACGATGACGATGTGCTTGAGATGCGGCAGCTTGTCCAGGATCTTGCGGACCTTGAATGCATGTTTCTTCTGGGTGAGGACGGCCGACGTCTCGGCATTGCTCAGCCGCACCAGGAGCGATTCGTCGCCGAAGGCCGAGAACAACGGCTGGGCGATCGCACCGATCTTCAGGATGCCAACCACGCCGATGTAGAGCTCGGGGACCTTGTCCATGAAGAGGCAGACGCGATCGCCGCGTTCCACGCCGAGCCGGCGCAGCACGGCGCCGACGGCGTTGCTGTACACGCGCACGTCATCATAGGTGTAGCGCTTCTCCTCACCCTGGGCGTTCTCCCAGAGGAGCGCCAGCTTGTCCGCGCCGCCCTTGTCGCAGATGCGGTCAGAGCAGTACCAGCCGATGTTGAGGCCGGCGCCTGCCGTATACTCGAGTTCCTGCTCTGCTAGCGACCAATCGAAGGTCCGAACTCGCTCGTCGTAGGACCCGATGTTGGACACGGACGAACCCCGCGCGTCATTGTTCCAGTATGGCGACCGCGATGGCGAGGCCGCCGGAGTGTGTCATTGAAATTGCAGTGCGCGTGATGCGATGGTGATCGAGGAATTCCTTGATCTTTCCGTGCGGGATTACCTGTGGCTGGCCCAGGTTGTCGTTGCGGATTTCGATGTCGGCAAAGGCGAAACCGTCCCGCCAGCCGGTCCCGAGCGCCTTGAGGACGGCTTCCTTGGCGGCAAATCGCGCGGCGTAATGTTGGGACTTCCTGGCCTTGGCCTCACAGTAGTCCACCTCGCCGCGCGTGAAGATGGTCTCCAGGTACTCCTTCCCCTTGGCGAGCATCTCCTCTACTCTTTCGACCTCAATGATATCCGTACCGATGCCGAAGACCACGCTGCCGACCATGCGTTGCAGGACGGGAATCCCAATCGCTCCGCACAGAGTATCGCGTGGAGGGCATAAGCTGTCGAGATGGCGCTGCGGGCACGGCGCGGCGCGCCTCAGGCAACCAGGACGATGCGCCGCGCTCGCCGCTGCGAGCGCCGGGGCCGCGACACCTCCGCTCGACCTGGCCGCCGTGGGAATCGTCGTGAGCGGCGGNNCGAGGAGCACCCCATGGACTTTGGACTCAAGGGTAAGGTCGCGCTCGTTGGCGGCGCGTCGCAGGGGTTGGGTCGCGCCATCGCGGAGGAATTGGCGGCCGAGGGATGCGACGTCGCGCTCATCGCGCGCAGTCGGGAACGTGTCGACGCGGTCGCGGCGGAGTTGGCAGGTCGCTTCGGCGTACGCACGCTTNNGGGCGGCCCACCGGCGACGCGCGTGGAGAGCGCCACGCTCGCGCAGTTCGAGGCGGCCCTGCGACTCAACCTCACGGCGTCCATCGAGCTCGCGCAGGCGGCGCTCCCGGGCATGCGCGCGCGGCGCTGGGGGCGCGTCATCTTCATGACATCGTTCGCGGCCAAGCAGCCGCAGCCGGACCTGCTGCTCTCGAACACGGCGCGCGCCGGCTTGCTGGGTTTCGCCAAGACGATGGCCAATGAGATGGCCGCCGAGGGCGTGCTCGTGAACACGGTGCTGCCGGGCCACTTCGACACCGCCCGCGCCGCTGAACTGGCGCGGATGCGCGCCGA
>DQHV01000315.1 GCA_003524335.1 Candidatus Aminicenantota bacterium
ATCTCGAGCCGCCCCTTGTAGCACTCCCGGGCCAGGACGCGGTGGGCGTCGACGAAATATTCGTGCGGGGTGATGTTGTGGTAGATCATGATCTTCTTGTCCGGGACGCGGAAGAAAAGTTTGGAGACGGGAGAACCGATGGAAAAATGAAAGATAACGACGTGAGCGGGCGAACTGAGCTTCTTGTACTCGCGGTAGTCGCGCCTCAGCCCGGCCAACCGGGGATCGAAGAAACGGGTGAAGATCTCGGAGCGGTGTCCCTTCTCGCGCAGGACCTTCTGGATTTCGAGAATCTCGTCGGAGATGGCATCGCCGTAGGCCAGAGAAGTCGAAAACTGGTGGATTTCCATCAGCTGCTCTTGTCTTTTTCCAGCCGGCCGAGAAGGGCCAGATACTTTTTCTCGATCACGTCCCAGGTGTAGTTGGCCTCGAAATACCGGCGCCCGTCCTCGCCCAGAGCCCGGCGCAGCCGGGGCGAGCTCAGGAGAACGCCCAGCGACTCCCGGAACTCCGGACAGGTTTCATAGTAAAGGCCGCCGTTCGAGCGCTGGCACTGGCCTTTGAGCACGTCGCAGAGGGCGTTGGCCAGCACGGGCTTGCCCAGGGCCCAGGACTCGAGCGTGACCATGGACAGGCTCTCGTAGAAGGACGGCATGATCAGGAGCTCCGCTCCGTCCAGGGCGTCGAACTTCTCCCCATCGCCCAGGAACCCCAGGTACAGGATATCGGGATGGGAGGGGATTTGCATCACCGTGCTCCCCGCCAGGACGAGCTTCACCTCCGAACCCGACTCCCGCTTGAACCGGATGAAGTAGTCAAACAGTCTGTGGCAGCCCTTGTTCTCGTCGATCCGGCCGAGATAAAGAACATAAGGCCCGGAGATGTTGTGTTGCCGGCGGAAGGTCTCTCCGGAATAGCAGTCGGGGATTTCCGTGCCTACGCCCACTACGTCGCCGGGGACAGGCCCGTTCCCGGAGACGTCGTTTATCATTTTCCGTTCCTCGATGGAATTGTAGATGATGGCGCGCGGAGTCCGGAAGAGGTCCCGGAAGATGCCGAGGCCGACCACCGGGTCGCGCTCGGCCGTGGGAACAAGGATGCTCTGCCGGGGCACCGTTTTAATCCCCCAGTAGGAATGGTAATAGCGGTAGCTGAAGAAAATAAAATAATCATAGGAGTTTTCATTGTCCTTGAGAAATTGGATCAGGCCGGGCGCCCGGGGACCTTCCTCATTCAGCCACCTCAGCTCGTCCGCCTCCTTGTGGTCGTGGCAGAGGAGCCTGTCCTGGATGCGGCCGAACCGCTCCGGATTCCGCGCCCGAGTCACCGGGAACCGTCTCACCGTGATCCCGTTGACCACTTCCTCGTCCCGGGCAAAATGGTTCTTCCAGGTGATGTAGTCGACGGCCTTGGTCGTCAGCACCTCGACCTCGGCATGCTTCTTCATGTGCTCGGCGACCCAGCGGCAGTGGAGCTCTGCTCCGCCGTTGATCTCGAGGCCGTACCGCTGGACGACAAAGGCAAGCTTCATTTAAAGGCTTCTTTTTCCAGGGCCTTTTCCCGTTTTCCCAAAAACTCGAAATCCTTCTCCATGACCCGAGTCTTCGTCTTCAGAGTCTCCACCTCGATCTTCAGCTTGCTCATCTCGACGACCAGGTTGTGGCAGAGATGATGGAGAAGCTTGGTATATTCTCTGGTCAACCGGCGGTCCCTCTCCACCTCGGCGATGAGGCGGTCGAGCCTGCGGTTGGTGTGGTCGAGGATGAGGACGGTCCGGCGGTGCTCCTCGTCGACCGGAAGGATGAGAAGCTTGATAAGCGGCCGGAAAGGGGAAGTCAGCTTGAGGAGGACCCGCCTCATCCTCCCCTGCCCGCCCGTGAAGTCAGGCTCGGAGACCGGGGCGGCTTCGCCGCCGGAAGCGAGAGGCTTTCCTCCAGCCTCGGCGGCGACTTTTTCTTTTATTTGGTCCATGATCCGCCTGACGTCGACGTGGTCATAATCGATTTCGATTCTTTCTTGACCCATTTTTCACCCCTTGTTATGGCTCCGCCTTGAACAGATGGTTCTCGTAGACGTTCTGGACGTCTTGAATGTCCGGCAGAGGCCGCAGCCTCATCTCCGCTATCCCGCGGACATCCCTTTCCTCGAGGGTCCCGTCTTCAAGCTTGGCCGCGATCCTTTCCTCGACCTCAGCGGCCAGTTTTTTTTGCTCTTCCGGAGTCAGGCTCTTGGCTTCAAAAAACGCGGGCATGGCCGTTCTCCTTGCCAATCAGACATATATTAGGTCAGATGGGATTTTAATCAAATCTCGTCAGGCATTCAACCAAAAAAGGGAAGCCTGTGTTTGAATTGGGTTCCGGTCTGTGATAAATAGGGGGCACAGAGGAAATACGACATGAGCGAATGGAGAAAGAAGATCCGCATCGGCGTCATCGGAGGGAGCAGCCCGGATGACCGCGCCATTCTTTCGGCTTTCCGCGTCGGACAGGCAATCGGCGAAGCCGGGGCCCTCCTTGTCTGCGGCGGTCTGGGAGGTGTCATGGAAGCGGCCGCGTCGGGAGCCAAGAAGGCCGGAGGCTTCACCGTCGGCATCCTGCCGGGAACCAGACCCGGCGAAGCCAACGCCTCCATCGACATGCCGATCGCGACAGGCATGGGCTACGGCCGCAACTCTCTGGTGGCCTTAAATGCCGATATCCTGATCGCCATCGCCGGAGAGTACGGCACTCTCTCGGAGATCGCCTACGGCCATATCTACGGAAAAAAGGTGATCGGCCTCGATACCTGGGAGGTCAAAGGAGTCATCAGGGCTAAGACGCCGGAAGAGGCCGTCCGGATGGCCTTGAACGAATGCGCGTAATCAGGCTGACCGTCGGCTACGACGGCACGGATTTCTGCGGCTGGCAGAGACAGCCCGGGAGTCGGACGGTTCAGGGCGAGCTCGAGGCAGCCCTGGCCAAACTGGCCGGAAAAAGGATTCCCGCTGTGGGAGCAGGCAGGACCGACGCCGGCGTCCATGCCCAGGGACAGGTGGCCAGCTTCCGGGCCGAACTTCGCCTCGAGGACGATGAGTTGCTGCGCGCCCTCAACGCCCTCCTCCCCGGAGATGTCCGGGTTAGCGCCGTAGGCAGGGCTCCCGCCGGATTCGACGCCCGGAAATCGGCCCGGTCGAAGATTTACAGGTATCGGATCTTCAACGCACCCCAAGTCAGCCCCTTTCTCTTCCGCTATGTGCTCCATTGGCCGGGCCCCCTCGATCTCGAGAGGATGGCCGAAGCGGCCCAGTTGTTCGAGCGAAAGGCGGATTTCACATCTTTTTCTTCAAACCGGCTTCTCCACCCCGTGCGCCAGGTGATGCGTTCAGAGCTGAAGAAAAAGGGGCGGGAGATCACCTACACTATCGAGGCCGATG
>DQHV01000067.1 GCA_003524335.1 Candidatus Aminicenantota bacterium
TGGGCGACGACTTCCATCACAACGGGGCGTTCCGGTTGAGCTACGGGTTCGAGTACGCGTATTTGATGGAGGCGTCGAAGGAGCAACCCGAGTTCTCCTCCATTGTCGACCGCCACGATACCTACTTGTGGTATCTGGAGCTTGGCCCTCTCTCGACGATCGATGCGAGGTTTTTCCGGCGGAAGATTCCGACGTGGAACGACTTCGTCGACCATCCCGACTACGACACGTTCTGGAAGCGACAGGGCTTCGCGCCGTGGCTCAACCGCGTGACCGTCCCGACGCTCAACGTAGCCGGGTGGTGGGANNCCCCTGAAGATCTATGAGCTGCTCGAACGCCACGATGCCGGGAAAAAGAACTTCCTCGTCGTCGGACCATGGAACCATGGAGGCTGGGGCGGCGAAGGACGCAGGCTGGGCCGAGTCGATTTCGGAAGCGCGACGGGAGAATACTACCGCAAAAATATTCAGGCGCCCTTCTTCGCCTACTACCTGAAAGGAAAGGGAAGCCTCGCGCTCCCGGAGGCCTTGACGTTCCGGACCGGCCGGAATGAGTGGGTGCGGCATGACGCTTGGCCGCCGAAGCGCAATGTCGTCGAGAAGCGGCTCTACTTCCAGGCGGATGGGAGATTAGCGTTCGACCCGCCTCCCCCCTCGGCTGAGGGGGCGTTCGATAGCTACACCTCGGATCCCGCCAACCCCGTGCCTTATCGCCCGCGTCCCGTCCGGCCGATGCTAAGCAGCGGCTCCGGTTGGGGCACGTGGCAGCTCGAGGACCAGCGGTTTGTCGATCATCGCCCCGATGTCCTGACGTGGGAAACGGACCCGCTCGAGGGCGACCTCGTTGTGTCCGGAGAGCTCACGGCCAACCTCTTTGCGGCCACCACCGGCACGGACAGCGATTGGATCGTGAAGCTCATCGACGTCTACGCGGAGGACTTCAAGACTGACCCAAAAATGGGCGGCTACCAATTGATGATCGCGGGCGACGTTTTCCGAGGCCGCTACCATAATTCCTTCGAGAAGCCGGAGCCCGTCGTGCCGGACTCGGTTCTGCGCTACACGATCAAGTTCCCCGGCACCGACCACGTCTTCTTGAAGGGGCACCGGATCATGGTGCAGGTCCAGAGTACCTGGTTCCCGCTCATCGACCGCAACCCGCAAATGTTCGTGCCGAACATCTTCCTGGCAAGAGAGTCGGATTTTCATAAAGCCGTCCAACGCGTCTTCCGTTCGAGCCAGCAGGCGTCGCACATCTTGCTGCCGACTTTGGTTCCCGAATAGGCCTGCCTTCTCTGCTTCCGCGGCATTTGGTTTTCGGCCGCGATATGAACTCAAGCGCGAGCGAGGAAGAATACGAAAGTTCGGGGATCGCGGCCTGACCAATCCGCATAAAATTGCATATTAGTCTTGATTATTCCGCAAAATTGTGCTATTTGGTCACCATGCGCCGATATCTTCACTCCCAAATCTTAAAGGACCTTGCCAAGAAAATGGTCCTGATTACGGGGCCGAGGCAGGTAGGGAAAACCTACCTCGCCAAAGAGATCATGACCGAGTTCCGCAGGCCCCAGTACCTTAACCTCGACGTCCCGGAGGACAGGGCTATCATTATCGACCGGAGCTGGCCGCTCGACGCGGACCTCCTCGTTTTTGACGAGATTCATAAGCTCAAAGGGTGGAAGGCTTATCTCAAAGGAGTTCTTGATTCACGCCCCGAAGATCAGAATATTCTTGTCACCGGCAGCGCGCGGCTTGAGACTTTTCGTCAGTCGGGAGAATCGCTGGCTGGCCGGTATTTTCATCTGCGGCTCCATCCTCTATCGGTAAAAGAACTGACTGGCACCATGGCCCCCGGAGAAGCCCTTAACGCAATCAACCGCCTCGGAGGATTCCCCGAGCCTTTTCTTTCACGTTCCGAGGAGGAGGCCGCAAGGTGGCGCAGTCAATATTTCACCGACCTTGTCAGGGAGGATATTTTTGAGCTCGGACGGCTCCATGAAGTTCGCAGCATGAGATTGCTCTTGGAGATGCTCCGGAGCTGCGTGGGGTCTCCGCTTTCCTACACCTCGCTTGCCGAGGACATTCAGGTCGCGCCGAACACTGTCAAGAGATACATCGCTATCCTTGAAGCGCTATACGTTATCTTTCTTGTTCGCCCCTTCCACCGGCTCATTGCGCGTTCAATCCTAAAGGAGCCCAAGGCTTATTTCTACGATTCCGGGTTCGTAAAGGGAGACGCGGGCAGCCGATTCGAAAACACGTGTGCCCAGGCACTCTTGAAGCACGTCCATTATCTTCATGATGTGAAAGGAAAAGATGTGGAATTGAGCTACCTGAGGACAAAAGAGGGTCGCGAGGTGGATTTCGCACTGACAGAGGGCGAAAGAGTCTCCGTTATCGTCGAGGCAAAAACGTCAGAACCTGAACCATCGCCGTCTCTTGTGTATTTCAAAGAACGCGTTGACGGCATAAAGGCCGTCCAGCTTGTCTGGAAACTCAGGAAAGAAACCCACCGGCGAGGTGTTGATATCGTCCGGGCTGCCGAATGGCTCTCGCGGCTGGAGGCTTGATCATGGCGCCCGACTTTTCCTTCCCGGACGAACAGCGGACCGGAACGCCCATCGACGAATATTTCGCCCTGAAGAACCTTCGATTTTGTTGTCCTAGATATCCTCTCGGCCGTGTTGGATTAATAGGAAAAGCAGCGGAAGGTCGTTCTTGAAATCAGGCTCTACGATTATTACCAGCGGATTCTACTCCTCGAGCTTGAGCCGAACCGCTTTCGGATATCCCGAGTCTGCCTTTTTCAAGGCGTAGATAAACCCGTTTTTGAAGACAAGCTTGGAATAGATGTGGCCAGGGATCCGCGTCTCGAAGAGAAACATGCCCTCGGGGGAAAAAACGTCGTAGAGTGTCTCTTGATTCGTCCGGTCGGCCAACTTGGGTTGATAATGCTGGATCCAGACCCGGTCACGCTCGTCAATCACCAGGGATTCAAAAACTGGGTAATAGGGGTTATTCATGTAAGGGTTGGGTCCCATAAGAGGTCTGCTTGTTATCTTCTTCAACATCTCGCCCTGGACGGGGATACGCTCACGATCCTTTTTGAACTTGAATTCAAGGTCGCCCCGGAGATTCATCACGCTGATCTCATAGTCGACGGCGGAGCCCACAAAAAGCTTGTTTGTAGAGCTCAAGGCCCATCGGACAAGATAGGGGAAATCATACGTCATTTTTTTGTCCTGGAACCTCGCCGGCCAATAGGCGGCCTGGCTGAAAAAGCCGGTTATCCGGCCTGTTTCCAAGTCCAAGGTCCCGACTCGGTACTCGGAGCTTTCGGAGTCGGGGCAGCCCGCGATGATCATCCCCTCCGGTCCACAAGAAAAGTCAGCGATCCAAACCTTCAATAGTGTCGTCTTAATGAAATCGCCATTAGGAGCCATGGCCGTCAGCCTCGTCTGGTAAGGATCGGCGACGACAATCGTCCCGCCGGGAGCGACTTCCATGGATGTCGGGAATTCAAATTCCCCAGGGCCCTGGCCTCTCCGGCCGATGGTCCGGACGAAGGACCCTTTTTCGTCGAATTTTCTGATCAAAGCGTCCCGGATATCGAGGATGTAGATGTTGCCGGAAGAATCCGCGTCAATATCCGTTGGAGAATAAAGGAGAGGCTCGCCCGCGNNCCGCTTCTTCCCCGCCGATGGACAGGTCTTCGACGAACCTCAGGCGTCTCAAGGCTTTCTCTGGTTTGACGGCAAGATTGCGAACGACCCTGACGCCGTCGATGGTTTCCGTTATAAATGTTGCTTCTTTCTTCGCACAAGACAGGGCGACAAAACATCCGAGGAGGACAAGCGGAGCGGTCCTTTTCATGACGGCTCTTCCGCGTTGTCTATCACGCTCTTTCCCTTAGTTATCATCTCTAGCGGCAGCGTATATAGGAACGGATCCTGGC
>DQHV01000130.1 GCA_003524335.1 Candidatus Aminicenantota bacterium
AGCCGAGCGGGCCGGCCTCGGCCGAGTATTTATCATGATCTTCTCCTCCTGGACATCTTTAGGGTCGTCGTTTATGCTCCCTCATGATGGTTGAAGGGGATAATCGAGGCCAAAAATACGCCTGCGACCGGCGCAGGGGAAAACGAATTCCCTATATATAGGTTACCTTTGTGGCGGAGAGGTCCGGGCGATTTCTGGCGCCCTTGAGCGTCCCCCTGGCTTTTCGCGCATCATGAATAATTCCCGACTGTCCTAGATATCTCTTCGAGCCGTGGTCTGTACTCCCCCGCGATGGTTGAATGAGAAAATCGACACAAAGACGCTCATTCAGCCAGCGCAACGGATAACGGTTTATGAGCTCATCTGGAGCTTGGATGGCTCGGCATCTTATTTGGATACGATTTTGGAGTCCTCTGCCATTATCACCCTCATCTCGACAGGGTTGAGGATCGTTGTCTCGTAAAGATATTCTACTCGAGCCGATACAGTAACCTTCTTATTCTTCGGCTTGACGAAGGGAAAAATCTCTCTTCTGGTTTCCCTGGGACCAATCCTGTTGTCGAAGGAGTTCTTGACGGCCAGCATGAAGACTTCGCATTCTTTTTCGATTTTATTCCCCTTTTCGTCCTCCAACATCCTCGTGTACTCTTTGTGCTGTGATAAATATTCGTTGGGCGTTTTGACGTCCACGATGAGAACCAATTTTCTCTTGGGTATTCCAGTAGGCACCTTATGACCTGAGCCGATGTTGGTGACGCTCACGTTGACCTCTAGAAAGTCTTCGCTCTGGACAATCTCTTCAATCTCCACTTTTACAGCTTTTTGCAGCTGTTCCACAGAATGCCCAGCCGAGATGGCGTGCAGATTGATCTGTTTCTGGCCAGAGGACTCAATCTTGGATTTTACGACATTGCCGGCGACCAAGGGCATATGGCAATCCTGACATTGTTTTCCTTCGGCAGGGTAAGGGCCCTCTTTCCACTCAGAATAAGTGCCCAATATCTTTGTCCCTTTGTCGTTGGTGTACTCGTGGCATCCTGCGCATAGTTCGGAGGACTTGAAGAGAGCGGAGGCCTCAGTCCCGTGAGCGGTAGATGATACATTGGACAGGGAGGCACGCTTGATCCCCTTTTTCTCAAATTTGAAGGGCGCCTGCCTGTCAGCGAGATTAACTTCCTTCAGAGAGTGGCAAAAATAACAGGTTACGCCTTCCCGAGTGGTCTCCATTTCCAGGTCATAATCATTGTTAATCAGTGTCATAGGGGCATGGCATTTGAGGCAGTTGAATTTTGCGTCCCCTTTTGTGTTCAGGTAGGACTGCATATAGGAGCTCTTGAAGATGGGATCATCAAGAGACATAGCGTGCATGGAGTTTTTCCAGCTTTTGTATATTTCCGCATGGCATTCTTTGCATTCCTGGCTGCTCGTCATGAATGGGGTTTCCATATCCACAGCCTTGAAGTCCATGAGAGAGGCGAAGGGTAACGCTATCAGGGCTGTCATCGAAAGGGAAAACAATACAGATTTTTTAGCCATTTTTCCTCCTCTATACTTCATAAGTCCGAGCTTCAAAAGTATGATGAAACAAATTTTTTATGAGGATCAAAATGGACTTTTCGGCTCGAGACGATTCCTCTGTCCTCCCGTGCCGCAATCAGACGGGCTTCCATTGGTCTTTCATTTAATCGAGGCTATGTACATGATAATGGCCTCGACCTCTTCCTCTGTTATTTCCACATTGGGCATTCCGAGTTCATCGAATTCGTAATACAGCTTTTTTGCGAGCGGATCGGTCTGCTCCATCTGCTCAGGGTTCAGGATCATTCTTCTGATCCAGCCTGCCTCGCGCTTGCCCATAAGACCTTTGAGGTCAGGACCGCTCTCCACACCCTTGCCGATAGTATGGCAATCTGAACACCCTTCACTTTCAAAGAGCAGTTTGCCCCTTTCAATATCTGATAGCCCCACTGTCTCGACGTCCTCTCCGGCTGAAACCTCAGCTTCAGCGGTTCTCTTAGGCATGAGCATTACAGGCAGGCTGATGTTCCTCCAGCTCATCATGAGCATGGCGAGCGCCCAGGCTTCTCGGTCGGAATATCCGGCATCCGGCATCTTACTCCCCGGAACGACAGCCTTGGGGTTTAAAAAATGGTCATAGTGCCAGCTCAATATGGAGAGTGGCCTTTCGTTCTCGATGAGTTTGTCTTTGAGATGTGAGAAATCGAACCTTTCGGCGGGCTTGTCGCCAGCAAAAGTGAGTTCGGGCGCTGTTTTCCCCCCTATTCCGTCGATGATATGGCAGGTCTGGCACCTCGGCTTCCGGGCCAGCAGTTTCTTGGCCAGGTTGATCGTCTCCATACCGGGAACATCATCATCGCGACGATGGCAGATGTTGCAATTTATTTGGACAAGAAGGTTGCCACCGTCAAAGCCGTATCTTTTGGCCATAGTCTTTCCCAGGAGAGGCTCTGTCCAGTGCCTGATCTCTCCATGGGCCTCTTTTTTCTTGAGGGCGAAACCCTGACCCCAATGACAGATGGTGCAACCCATTTTCGACACAGAATGCGGTTCAATGTCAGGGTGGGAATTAAAAGGCGGGGGGGCGTTAACAAGGTCCGGACGGTCGTAGCCGAGATGACAGCTTATACACCGGTCCACTCGATTCAGCTCTGGCAGCCAGATCTGTTTTACAGAGATGGCCACACTCGAGGCGGCCTCCCGGCCGACATTTTCTTCCAGATAGCTTTTGAATCGAGACTGATATTTTTTCCATTCAGGGTGAGACTGTCTGTAGAATGCGATCAACACCAGGAAAAACAAGACGAGCGAGAAGAGAGAGAGCCAATAAAAGTCCTTGTGAGGGCTGAACTCATTTTCCTTCTTCAAGTCAACACTCCATCAGAACAATGTCGGCATCTCAGGCCAGTCTTGCCAAGGCCAGTAAAAGTTCCAGTAGGGCCCCCTTAAATAGACTCCGATGATGATAAGGATGATCACGGCTAAACAGATTAATGTGAAAATAACGTTCTGTCGCCTTCGGCTTCTGTGGAACCACACTCCGACAGCGTCTGCGGGGCTCTTGTCCAAAAAGGGCCAAACTGCAGCGAGCAGGATGAGAAACGCCGGGATGAGAATGCCGCCGATCAAGCCGCCGCTGATGCTGAACGTGCCGATCTTAATGGTCGTTATGGCAATCAGTTCTTGAAGCCAGAGAAAATACCAGGGGGCCTTGGCAGGTATGGGGGTCACTGCGGGATTCGCGGGCTCTTCTAAAGGCGATGGAAAGATAAGTGCAAGCGCTAGGGTGATGATCGTCGTCAGCAAAAATACGAGAGCGATCCGCCTGACCAAGCCAGGCGAAGCGTGAGCCGAGTTGCTCTCGTCCAACACTTCGGTGGTGGCGACTTGAATGGTCGTGCCCTCGGTAACACCCAAGAGTGAGTAGGTTTTCGAGGGACTTACGGGGATTTCTTTGGACTTGGTTTCATGGATTAGATGGTCCATGCTCGCCAGCCCTCCATCTTTTCGAATCCGCCACATATGGAGAGCAAACAAAAAGAGGAGCCCAGCCGGGAGGAGGAAATTATGAAGGCCGTAAAACCGAAGCAGACTGTTTTGGCCGAGGATGTTTCCTCCGACCAGAAGAAAGCGAATGCTCCTGCCGAGGAAAGGAATGGAGCTGGCTATGGCCGTCCCGATCGTCAGTGCCCAATAAGAGAGCTGATCCCAGGGAAGGAGATACCCTGAAAAAGAAAGAAACAGAGTGACGATGAAAAGGGCGATTCCGATATACCAATTCCAAACTCTCTGGCCGCGATAAGCAGCTGTGAAAAATACCCGAACCATGTGAAGANNAAAGAAAGACAACGGCCACCATAAGGTGGGCGGCCCAGCGATGCTGCGCCCGCAAGAGCGATCCGAAAACCACCACGTTTTCTATGTCTTTGATACTCCAGTAGGCGCTCTGAACGGAGGGGATGTAAAAATAGAGGAGCAACAGTCCCGTGAGGGCTAAAATGGCGAACAGGCAGGCCGCAAAAACGCCAAGCCAAAGGGAATAGCTCCAACTCATACTCCGGAGAGATATCCGTGAAGGAAACCAGTGAAGCCAAAAATTTCTGATTACCGATTCACTCGCTTCTCGGTTCGACTTCGGAGACCAGGCCCAAATCAAGTTTCTCCATATGCGCTTGAGTTTTTCCATCATCCTGTTCTCATTTCAGATCGAAAATTTGTAGTCTTGCTTAACTTCCTCTTTAGAATCGACGTTCAGACTGCCGTCAGGAGCCAGAGACAACCGATACCACGGGAGGGG
>DQHV01000246.1 GCA_003524335.1 Candidatus Aminicenantota bacterium
CCTTGTTGAACTGGTGCTGGCGGATGAGGCCGCGGACGTCTTTTCCATAGGAGCCGGCTTCGCTCCGGAAGCACGGCGTGTAGGCGACGAACCGCTGCGGCAGGATACTGCCATCGAGAATCTCGTTCCGGTAAATATTTGTCAGGGGGACCTCGGCGGTGGGGATCAGGTACCACTCATAGCCTTCCAGCTTGAACAGGTCCTCGGCAAACTTGGGGAGGTTTCCGGTGCTGGTCAGGCTGGCGGCATTGGCGATAAACGGCGGGATGACCTCTTTAAAGTCCATCTCTTTGGTGTGAATATCCAGCATGAAATTAATGAGGGCCCGTTCCAGGAGCGCCCCGGCGCCGAAATAGACGGCAAAGCGTGATCCGGTGATTTTGGCCGCCCTTTCGAAATCCAGGATGCCCAAGCGCGTGCCTATATCCCAGTGGGCCTGTGGTGGGAAAGGAAAATCCGGTGGTATCCCGTTCACTCGCTCCACGACGTTGTCTTCAGAGCTTTTCCCGACCGGCACAGATTCATGGGGGATGTTGGGGATGATCTTGATGAGCTCATCCCAACGCTTGGCGAGCCCGGCCATCTCCTCACCCAGAGAATTGATCTGCTCGCCGATCCTTTTGCTCTCCAGAATCAGGTCTCCGGTCTCTTTTCCGGCCGTTTTATCCTTGATGACCTGCTCGGACAGCTTGTTTTTCCGCGCCCGCAACTCCTCAAGTTCCCGGAGCTTCTCCCTCTCGTTCAAGGTTACTTCCCGGAATTCATCCATCAGCCGTCCGAACGGACCTCGCGATTCCAGCCTTTTTTTGACTTCATCAAAATTTTCAAGGACATACTTTGGAGTTAACATCGGCGCTGATTATATCAAAAATCGGGCGATCCTGTCACCACGGGCCGCCAAACTAAGCTATTGGCAGGGGCTCCGGGATTGTGGTATGAAAAGGCCATCATGGCCGGCCGGCTTGCTTCGATCGCCTCACAGATGGACAGACTCTATGAGTTTGACCGCGAACCCGTCTCCCCGGATAAGCTCCAATCGGGCGGCAAATTCGCGGGCCTCTTTGCCGGCGAGCACGTGGCTGCGACCGAATTCGTCATCGGCGCCTTTTTCGTCCTTCACGGCGTCACCGCCAAGGACCTGTTCGTTGGCTTGCTAATCGGCAATCTCCTGGCCGTCCTCTCCTGGACGTTCATCTGCGCTCCGATCGCCATCAGGACGCGGCTGACCCTCTACTGGTACCTGAGAAGGATCGCCGGGCCCGGGTTGACGATCATCTACAACCTCGCCAACGCCATCCTCTACTGCATTCTGGCCGGAGCGATGATCGCCGTGTCAGCGACCGCAGTCGGCCTGGGCTTCCGCATCAAGACTCCCGCCCTCAACGCCGTCTTCCCGAGCAGCATCGGGTGGGTCCTGCTGACGATCGTCATCGGAGCGTTGTTCACAACCCTGGCCATCCTGGGGTTCGAGAAGCTGAGCCGGTTCGCGGAGGTCTGTTCGCCGTGGATTTTCATCGTTTTCATCGCCGGCGCGCTGGCTGTCCTCCCCCGCCTCGGCGTTCGCACCGATTTCGGCAATTTTTGGGAAATCGCGAGCACGAAAATCTGGAACGGAATCCCGGTTGCCGGCCAGGATAGGTTCAGTCTCTGGCACATCGTGTTTTTCGCCTGGTTCTGCAACCTGGCCATGCACATCGGGCTTTCAGACCTGGCCATTTTCAGGTATGCGAAGAAATGGACCTATGGTCTTTACACGGCCTTCGGCATGTACCCTGGCCATATGCTGGCTTGGATCTGTTCGGGAGTCATGGTGGCGGCGGTCGGCCGGGAGATGAATCCCGGACTCATGGCCTACGAATCGGCCGGCCTCGCCGGGGTGGCCGGACTGCTCCTGGCCGGCTGGACGACGGCCAACCCGACGCTCTACCGGGCCGGGCTGGCGTTGCAGACGATCACCCCCAACTGGCCCCGTTGGAAGGTCACGCTGGCGGCAGGCGTCATTACCACCGTTCTTTCCTGCTTCCCAGTCTTTTTCGTCAAGCTGCTCGACTACGTGGCCATCTACGGCCTGGTGCTGATGCCGATCGGCGCCATTGTCTTCGCCGAGCACTGGCTCTTTCCTCGTCTGAGCCTCGAGCAGTATAGTGCAGAGAAAAGGGGCTGGACCTTCAACTGGATGGTGCTCGGCGTCTGGGCGGGAACTTTAGTGATCTGTTTCTTGATGCCGATCCATCTCTACTTCCGCTGGCTTCCGGGCTATTTCATCGCGCTCATCTCGTATATCCTCCTCAGCCTGGGCAGGAAGAGATAGAATGGCGAAAAAATGGCTGCCCGCTCTTTCCCTGATCAGCCTGGCGGGATGCCTGGCCGTTCCGGTCCTGCATTTTCTGGGAAAGCTCAGCTCAGATAGCTACAAGCTGGTTTTCTTGGCCGCTTCGGTTGGCTGGTTCGTCTTCGCTACCCTTTGGGCCCGCCGCAAATAATTGGGGACACCATATCAATTTCCGAATTCCAGAATATAGGGTGACTGTTTTTTTGTGTCCTGAATGATTCAGGTCTTGATGAAAGTTCCGTTCCGGTATTCAGCAAAGGCTACGTCAAGCTCCTCTTCGCTGTTCATCACAATCGGTCCGCGCCAGGCAACCGGCTCGCGGAGCGGCCGCCCAGAGATCAGGAGAAATCGAAGGCCCGTGCTCTCGGCCTTGATCGAGACCTTATCCCCATCGCCGTAGAGCAAAAGGCTTTCGGCCGAAATCGCCTTTTCCTGGCCCGGTATGAACCGCCCCTCACCATCAAGGACATAAGCGAAAGCCTTGGTCCCTTTGGGGATGGGGTGATCGAATTCTGCGGCCCTAAGAAGCGAGACATCCAGGTATTCCGGGTCGCCGATGAGGTCCCGCACTGGTCCATGGCATCCCCTGTAATTGCCGGCCACCACCTTAACGACTCCTCCGGAATCCAGCTGGCACTCAGGGATATCTGTCGCCCGGATGTCACGATAACGCGGCCCCATCATTTTGTGGCTCGCCGGCAGGTTGACCCAGAGCTGGAGCCCCCAGAGGGTGCCGTTCTGACGGCGGGGCATCTCTTGATGGATGATCCCGCTTCCTGCCGTCATCCACTGGACTTCGCCGGACTGTATGATACCTTTGTTTTCCATGCTGTCGCCGTGCTCGACTTCTCCGGATATCATGTAGGTGACGGTCTCAATCCCCCTGTGTGGGTGCCAGGGGAAACCGGCCATATAGTCGCCCGGCCTATCTGAATGAAAATCATCCAGCAGCAAGAACGGGTCATAACGAGGAACATCGGCGGAGCCGAAGGCCCGCTTGAGTCGGACGCCGGCCCCCTCAATGGTCGGCCGGCTCCGGGATAAGCTGTCGATTGCCCTGATCTTAGCCATGATTGTCTCCAACCAGCGCTTAATTACTACTAATACTATAATAATAATAGGATATAGGTCTGTCAACCCCACAGCCGGCCGATATAACGATACGCGATCGAAAGTAAGATGAGCCGGCCTTAGGTTCAATCTCCCCGGAGGTTAAAGGTGTACCGGCCGGAGCCGATTTTGATCAGAAAGCCCGTCTGGGCCTTCTCGATACTCCGGATACCCTGAACTCCGGCTTTGTATCCCTGGCCGTCCCAAACCACCTGACCGCCTTCCTTGATCACTATATTCTCGAGGTTAAATTTGGGGATAACCACCTCGGCCTCGCTTCCCACCGGGATGACGACTTCCAGCCGCAGGCCTTGTGCGTCACGCGACCACGACGACGACACTTCGCCCCGAACCGTTCTCGTCGACCCGGCGGCATAGCTCAGGTCCCTTACCGTCTGGGGCGCAATCCGGATTTTTTCGAACCCCACGGACCCGGGCGCGAGGTTGATTCCCGAGAGCGCCTTATAGAGCCAGGACCCTACGCTCCCGAACATCGGGTGGTTATGGGAATTCATCGACGGTCCCTGCCTAAGCTGCCAGAGCTCCCAGAGGGTGGTGGCGCCGTTCTCGATCATGTATCCCCAGCTCGGGTAGGTCGTTTGGGTGGCGATGTCGTAGGCCAGGTCGGAGTTGTCGTTGTTGGTCAGAAGCTCCATGATGTACTTGGTGC
>DQHV01000061.1 GCA_003524335.1 Candidatus Aminicenantota bacterium
ATGTTCTTCGTGCAGGGTTTCTCGCAATACATGTCCTTGCCGGCCTTGGCGGCGTTCATCGCGGCGGTCGCATGCCAGTTCGGTCCGGTGGCAATCAGCACGGCGTCGATATCGGGGCGGTCGAGCACGTTCCGGAAGTCGACGTAGGCCTCGCACGACCGGTAATTCCCCTTGCCATAGGTCTCGGCATAATGCCGGTTGACCCGCTGTTGGGCGCTCTCGCGGCGGTCGCGCCAGACATCGCAGACGGCCAGCACCTGGACGTCCTTGCGGGCCGCATAGCCGCCGGTGAGGTATGTCCAGGCCCCTCCGAGCAGATGGCCCCCGCCCTGGGTCCCGACACCGATGAACCCCATGGTGATGCGCTCGCTGGGTGCAACCGCACCGCCTTTGCCAAGGGCCGAGGCCGGGATGATGCTCGGGCCGGCCATTGCGGCCCCGAGTAGGCTTGCGCCCCGGCGCAGGAACTGCCGTCTAGTCAATATCGTTTTTTGCCGCATGATTTCTCCCTCGCTGGGCTCATTATATGATGAAATCCAGCCGGACTGCCATCCGAAGCTTCACGCCGCTCGATAATCAGCGCTGACTGTTTCACCGGTCCGGAGGCCTTGTTCTCGTCAACGCATCAAGATTCTTTGACATCTGTTGTCGGCCCGGGATATCATTTTTTCCCGATGGCCGGCCTCGCCTCCAAATTTAGTATAAAGGCGACTGCGCCGGGCGATAAACGAAGTGCTTCTTGGTAAGGAGGAAGAATCTATGGCCAAGATCGCGATGATCGGAGCTGGTAGTCTGGTTTTCGGAAAAACTCTCATGGCGGATTTCTTGGCGACACCGGCATTAGCCGGGAGCGAATACCGGCTGATGGCCCTGACCCGGACGCGGCTCGATAAGATGGCCGCCTTTGTCCAGCGCATGATCAAGGACAACAGAGTGGACGCCAAAGTCATCGCCACCACCGACCGTCGCCAGGCCCTCAAGGGCGCGGACTATGTGGTCGTTATGATTCAAGCAGGCGGTGTCGAGGAATTCCGGCAGGATTATGAGATCCCGCTTAAGTACGGCGTCGACCAGTGCATCGGCGACACGATGGGACCGGGCGGCGTGTTCCGCGCGCTGCGCCATATCCCGGCTCTCCTCGAGGTCGCGCGCGACATGCAGGACCTCTGCCCGAACGCCATCCTGTTCAACTACGCCAACCCGATGGCCATGTGCTGCTGGGCGCTCGGGCGCGTCCCCGGCCTGCAGTTCGTCGGCCTCTGCCACGGCGTCCAGACGACGATGGACTTGATCTCAAGCTACGTCGGCGTGCCCAAGGACAAGATCGACTACCTCGCGGCGGGGATCAACCACATGGCCTGGTTTTTGAAGCTCGAACACAAGGGAAGGGACCTTTACCCGACGCTCAAGAAAAACTTCGAGAAGCCGGGCTACTACGTGAACGAGAAAGTCCGCGGCGAAGTGTTGCGGCATTTCGGTTACTTCATGACCGAAAGCACGGGGCATCTGTCCGAGTACCTCCCCTACTTCCGCAAAAACCGGAAGGCACTCGACCTCTACTGTGACGAGCCGGACTTCGGCGGCGAGAGCGGCGCCTACTACAAGTATTGCGCCATGCTCGCCGAGAAGTTCGCCAAGACTGATCCTCTGTCCATCGAGTCCACAAAGCTTGGGCCGCGAAGCGCCGAATACTGCTCGCACATCATCGAGGCCAAGGAAACAGGGGACGTGTTTCGGCTGAACGGAAATATCCGCAACGACGGCTTCATCACGAACCTTCCGGCCGGCTGCTGCGTCGAAGTGCCGATCTATGTGGACCGGACTGGCCTGCACCCGACCTTTGTCGGCAATCTGCCGCTCCAATGCGCCGCGCTCAACATGACCAACGTCCTTAACCAGGGCCTCACGGTGGAAGCCAGTTTGAGCGGCGACCCGGAGCTCGTTATGCAGGCCGTTGCCCTCGATCCCCTGACGGCCTCGGTCCTTACGTTGAAGGAAACCCGGGACATGGTGGCCGAGATGCTCGAAGCGGAGAAGAGATGGCTCCCCCAATTCGCCGGCAAGAAGCTCCGCCCGGTACCGACAATTCGCATTCCCAAAAACGTCCGCCGGCAGGAAGTCCCGCTCGACCCGGCGCTGGCCATCGCCAACCGCTTCATGAAACTGGCTAAAGCATAGGGGGGTCTGCAGCCAACAGCAAGGAACAGGCGAGTTCTCTTCCTCTTCTTCCTGAGGGTTGCTGACTCGCCCAGAAAACACCTTTCCTCAAGTAAGGATAAGTGCGGCCGTTCTGCAGCACGGTTCCTATCGTTTATAGCTTGGCATAAAATATGCTATAATCAACTCAGCTTAAGGCAGGAGTTGAAAGATGGCCTGTCTTTGGGGGCGGCCTAAAACTAAGAGGGGAAGAGTCCTGTTAGTTCTCATGTTTTTCTGGGGGTTCTTTTCGCTCGCGGCCAGACCGCTAGGACCGGCGCCATCGGCTCAAGCCAAGAGAAATCCCCCTCAAGATATCCTTCAGCACGAAGTGACGGTGACCGTCAAGCTCGTCCAGATTTATGTCACCGATCCAGAAGGAAACCCGGCCCGGGACCTGGAGATATCCGATTTTATCCTCTACGATAACCAAAAGCTTCAGAAAATCACAGAGTTCGAAAAACATTTCTTGCCCGTTCCGGAGGTGA
>DQHV01000272.1 GCA_003524335.1 Candidatus Aminicenantota bacterium
CGACGAGCACACCGACCCCTGGGGCATCAAGGTCCAGCTCGTCGAGATGAAGCAGGTCGACCTGCCGGAGAACATGATCCGGGCCATCGCCAAGCAGGCCGAGGCCGAGCGTGAACGCCGGGCCAAGGTCATCCACGCCGAAGGTGAGTTCCAGGCAGCGGACAAGCTCACCAAGGCCGCCGATATCATTTCCAGGAATCCCCAAGCCCTCCAGCTCAGGTTCCTGGGGACGCTGGCGGAGATCGCCACCGAGAAGAACTCCACAATCATCTTCCCCCTGCCCCTCGAGCTGCTGAAAGCATTTACGTATAGTCCGTCCCAAGAGAAGAAATAAGCGCGAAAAACCCGGCAGGTGGTATAATAAAGAAAAGTGGCTATTTTGGCTATCGTCAGTCAGATTAAGCGTTAAAGGAGATGGCAGTGAAAGAACTCGTCGAGCAGATTGTCAAATCGTTAGTGGACAACCCTGACAAGGTGAAGGTTACCCAACTGGATGGGGAACAGAGCTCAATCATCGAGCTCGCGGTGGCTCAGGAGGATATGGGCAAGGTAATCGGAAAACAGGGAAGAAACGCTCAGGCGATTCGAATTATCGTCGCCGCTGCGGGGATGAAACTGAAAAAAAGGGTCAACCTCGAGATATTGGAAAAAAAATAATCAAGAGGAAACACCAGAGGATAGGCAGATCGATGACAAAAGAAAAAGAGATAAGAGACAGGGAAAAAAAAGAAAAGGCGAAAAGAAAAAGAGAAAAAAAAGGAAGAGAGAAAAGAAAGAATTTCGGTGTGAACTCAGAAAGCAATGTCCTTCTTTCGTCCTCTGGGATTGACCGTGAGCTTCGTCACTCTCCCCTGCTCCACCCGGCCTGAGACGACCGTCCTGTAGGGGGCGTGAAGCTTGAAGTCCGCGTCCCAGTCCTTGGGCCAGGCTGGAAGCAACATGATCTTCCGGCCGTCGGTCTGCATCAGCATCGCCTGGAGCGCCTTGAGCAGGACTCCGCCATGGTCCTGGTCGGGAACCCAGTCGTAGTTCGGTCCCCAGAAGGCCGGGAAGCGCGAGCCCTCATGTTTCGCCTTGGCCCGGCCGACGACGTATTGGCGGGCGTCCTCGGCCAGTCCCAGATAGGCCATGAAAACGTCTTCCTGGCGCCAGCCGAAATTCCCCCTGTCCAAACGGTGGTTGAGGGCTTCCACCGCCAGCTCGATCCCCGGCCGGCCTAACGCGACGCGCCGGTAGGGAAAGACGGCGTAGAGCTCGGGGTTTTCGATGTTGCTCTTTGTGGCGAACTTCTCCGCCGGAGCGAGCATCTTTCGGCCTTCGACCTCCTGGGTGGGAAGGTCCGGCATCTTCATGTGCAGGCGCTCCCAGAGGGCTTTTTCTTCGCCCCCGGCTTTATCACCGGTCAGCGCCAGCAGCCTCTCCGTGACCGCCAGGAGGCCGGCGATCTCGGGCATGGGGTTCCGGCAGTCCCACCAAGTCTCGAGCGCCTGAGCCGGCTCCATCACGATCTTGCCGCTCTCGTCNNGTGTGTTCGTAGTGGTCGAGCATCATGTGGAGGAGTTCGATCCCTCCCTGCCATTCCCAGCGGTGCCAGCGGCTCTCGTTCTCGACAACCGTCCTTTTCTCGCGCGGTGTCCAGCCGTAGGATTCGTTGAACGCCGCCCCCCAGAAGTAGACGCACTCGTTGAGATAGGCGCCGGCGTGGCCGAAATACCGCTGCGTCCTGTATTTCGCCATCTCCAGGACATCCCCGGTGTACATTTTGTAAAGAGGCTCCAGCAGGTCGAAATCCCCTGAAGTGCACATGCTCATGTAGGGAAGGCGGGTGTTCTGCCACCAGTAGCCGGGACCCCAGCGGCGGTAATCGGCTTCGCCCGGACTTCCGGGGTTCGGCACCGTGAAGATCGACCCGTTGAACTTGATCGGGTAAGCTCCCCGTCCCGCGCAGGAATTGATGAACCGTTGCAGGTTGTAGGCGCGGGTCAAGATGTACGTATCGTCGCCGGGAGCTGCCGACGCGATATCGATCCAGCTCCGCTGCCAGAACTCCTCCCACCAGGAGCGATGAGCCTGCAGCCGCTGGGTTAAGGGTATTTTCCCGACTGTAGCGATAGTTTCCTCCACAGCCTCAAGCCATTCCTGGGGCGTCGAAGGATGCCTGGTCAGGACATAGATCTCGAAATGGTGGGAGTTCGTCCCGGAAGAGAGCAGGTCGAGGTCGTCGATTCTTTTCGCCCCGTCGGCCGTAATGACGGCCCCGAAGGTCCGGTTGAGTATCGGGTCGGGTTGGCCAAATCCCTGCATATCCTGGAGCCCGGCGCTCAGGGCCGGACCGACCGATTTCGTGTTGTGGTGATACCAGCCGATCCGGCCTTCCTGTCCAGTCAGGACGGTGTCCGGCTCGACGATCGTGGGGAAATGCTGGTTTCCGGGAAGGCCGTGGTCGAAATGGACATCGCTGACTTCGATCGTCGGCAGCTCATACGGCACCGTGCGCCAGACCTCGGCCGCGGCGTTCACCTCGAGGGGGCGCCCGCTCTCGACCAGGACATGGATAACGGGGTGATGGGCATCGACCCAGACCTGGGCACTGACGAGGTCCTCCCCTTCTCCAAAGCGGACCTCGACGGTCGCATCGCGCAGGCGCAATGTTTGGAGATAGCGCCTGTTCTGAGGATAGGGATTTGGGCTGATCTTAAACCGTAGTCGGCCGAGCTTCAAAAGCCGGCTGTTGTCGTCCCAGAGATCGGTTTTCCCGATGCAAAAGAGCAGGTCGCCGCTCTCCTCCACCCAAACGTTGAGCCCGATGTCGCCGTTTCCCGTGGGCATGGTTCCCCAGGAGTCGCGGCTGGGAGAATCCCAGATCACGTCATACTTAGCGAGAGCCTTGAGGGGATCCGGGCCCTTTTTGGCACAGGCAGAAAACATGATCAATAATGTTGAAACGGCAATCAGAATCCCGCAGCGATAGGATGATCCGGTCATTTTTTTACTCCGTGTCCTCCCACTTTTTACCTCAACCCCGGCCCAATATCAATATGGCGATCGGGATGATCCGAATTCCATCAGGCAGCTTGACATCGGGGCGTCCGGTCTGAATAATCGGCCCGGGAAGGATCGACGCACCAACGGGCGATACGACAATGAGAAAATGGCTGTTTGTGCTGCTCGTGCTGGCCATACTCTATGCCCTGTCCACTCTAACGGGGAAGAAACACAAGGCCAGATATCCTATCCTCAAGCGCATCGATCGGGCCATTTCCATTGTGGTCTGGATTCTGCTGGCGGTCTACGGGGTCGCCTTTTTCTACTGGCTCTTCACTCAGGTCATCCGCCGATAATAAAAAAAATGGGGACGGCCCCGAACCGGGACCGCCCCCCGCTGAAGAAAGCCCCCGCCTTTAGCGGTGGGAAGAATTTCTACAGCTCCGGCTTGTCGACGATCCGGCCTTCGATCCCGTAATTGAGGACGTTCTGCCGGGACATGTAAGCGCGGACCACGTTGTACTCGAACAGCCCGGTCGGCATCTCCGCGTACGGCACCAGACCGTTGGCCAGAAGGAACTTGTGGAGCTGCTCGCTCAGCGCCACCCAGTAAGTGCCGGCCAGGTTGATGGGGTTCCCCATGACTTTGATGGAGTAGGGATTGACCCTTCCCCATTCCGGGATTCCGTGCGTTAGGTTGTAGATCAACTGCTCGGGTTCCATCGGCGCTTTGGTCGAATCATAGTCGAAGGTCAGGCCGGAAGCCTGCATCGAGGCGTCGTCGGCGTACTCCACCATCGAGACCGAGTATTCGAGCCCGGCCAGGATCTGGAGGCCGGCCAGCAGCACGACATCTAGCTTGAACCCGAGCCCGGAAGCGGGATCGTAGCCGTAGGGAACCGATTTCAGGATGTCATTGCCGACGACCTTGCCCTTGTGAATCTTGTAGGCGATGTAACCGTTGGCTTCAAGGGCGAAATCGGCCGGAAACCCGGCTGCGGTCACCTCTGTCCGGATAGCGTCAGCCACCAGGTTGCCGAGCGGCGTGTCGCGCTCCGGCCTGGCCGGGTCCCACTTTTCTTCCAGGTCCCAGGGCGCGCGGGCGATACCCTCCTCGTAAACCGGGCCGAAGCGCGGGTCGGCGACGATCCCTAAGCGGAGACGGCGAAGCAGAGGCCCGAGAGTATAGTCCGGCCCCGTCCTCCGGTCCACGGGGTGGAGCCTATGGCGGACGAGATCAACCCGCGTTCCTTCGACCTTGACCGTGAGCTCGCCCAGATAGTGCCCGAATTCCCCGGCCTGGACGATAATCTTCCCGTTGGCGTAGATCGGCTCGAACAGGGCGTCGTGGCTATGGCCGCCGATAATAATGTCGATGCCCGGCACCTGCGACAAACCCATGACATCATAGACCTTTCCGAGGTGGGAAAGGCAGAGCACGATGTCCGCCCGCTCGACGTTCCGGAGCATGAAGGCCGCCTGGCCGGCCGCCTGGAATGGATCGCTGAGAAGCCCGTACACCTCGGGTGCATAGTTGAGCGGATCGGTGTTGACGACGCCGATAAGCCCGACCTTGAGTCCCCCGACCAGTTTTACGATGTAGGGCTTAACAAAATTCTTGAGGGCCGGCATCCCCTCCAGGTTGACGTTGGCGCAGAGGATGGGCAGGGCGACCGGTTGTCCGCCGCCTATCTGTCCGCTGACAACGCCCAGCAGCGCCTCGAGTCCCAGGTCGAACTCATGGTTCCCCAGGCACATGGCATCGTATAACCCCTCCATGATCTTGAGCTCGGGATACCCGAGGTACTTGTTGAACTCAAAGGAGCCGACAAAGACGTCACCCGAGTGGAAGGCCAGCACATTCTCGTTTTTTGCCCTCAGCATTTTAACGAGTGTCGACATCCGGGCGATCCCGCCCAGCTTGTCCTGCGGACCCAAGGGGAATAGAGCCGAGTGGGTGTCGCTGGTGTGCAGGATAGTGAGGACTTTGTCCGGAGGGGCACTGAGGACTGATGTGCCGAAGACGAGGAAGAGAAGGACTGAAAGCCTGAGAAACCTTTTGCCCATACGATACCTCCTTTTCCGAAATGCCAAGGAATGGACCTAAATTTTAAATGAAAACTTTTTTATGCCCCGTTCTTCCTTTAATAATGTTAGCTAACCTCATTCCCAAAGTCAAGCCATAAAAACGCGTCAAAGCGTTAGACGTCTATTTAGTCGCTGATCCTTGCTCAAATGCATGCTAGAACCATTTAAAAAGGGTTACACCGAACAGGAACTTGCCCTTAAGCGGGTCTTCTTCCGGCGTCAGGCTGAAGAACTCCACGGCCACGAATGGCCGGACGCGGACGCCGTTCCCGAACTCGAGAAAGAGGTCGCC
>DQHV01000253.1 GCA_003524335.1 Candidatus Aminicenantota bacterium
CCGGCATGCGCTGGGTCCCGCGCTTCGCCGCCCTCCTCAAAAAAATCGGCCTGGAAAAATAACCTCTGATCTACAGCACCACCGCAAATCTCGGCCTGATTGCCGTGAATTGAGAATCCACTGCTTTCTGCCGCGTCTTTTTTATTGACAGGAGGTCTCAAATATGTACAATATTATTGTACCATATAGAAGAAAGAACATGGCCATCCACACGACTTACTCCAAGGCGCGGCAGAACCTCGCTAGACTCCTCGACGAAGTAACCAAAAATCAGGAGACGGTCGTCATCAGGAGACGGCGCGGCGAAAGCGTAGTGATGATGTCCGAGAAGGAAGCGGCCAGCCTCTTTGAGACGGCCCACCTCCTGAGATCCCCACGGAATGCGGTCCGACTCCTCAAAGCCTACGCCAAAGCTCTCAAGGGTGAAGTCGGGACTTTGATGACTGTCGAGGATATCAAGAAGCTACGCGACGGGGTGGCCGATGGTCGCAAAAAGGCGTGAGCTTGCTTTCCGACCAGAGTTTCTCAGGGACCTCCAGTTTTGGATCAAGAATGATAAAAGAAACGCAGTTCGAGTTCTCGACCTAGTCCTGGACGTTCTGCGCGACCCCTTCACGGGACTGGGGAAGCCTGAGCCTCTCAAGTACCTCGGCCCTGATATCTGGTCCCGACGGCTGAGCCTCGAGCACCGGGTCGTCTACGTCGTGCAGTACGACCGCATCATCTTCCTCCAGGCCCGGTATCACTACTGAAAAACGATTGCAATCAGGTCTTTAAGGAACTGTGACCTTTGGCCTTTGTTTCTTGATTGAAAAGTTCAATCAGATTTTGGCGAGAGGTTGCCTTGGGTCATCAGATCGATGACCTTTTGGTCATCCACCTCGATGCCCAGGCCGGGGCCGGTCGGCACGTGGGCGAAGCCGTTTTCGATTCTGAGAGGTTTCTTCAGGACATCGGCCGTCAAGAACTGGGGGCCGTTGAGGGCGGCCGGTTTCTTGAGTCCGTACGCTCCATAAAGACAGAGCGAGGCGGCCAGCGAGATGTCCGGGTCCGTGAGGCCGCTCCCCAGCCACATCAGGCCGTGCTCAAGGCAGATCTCGATCTGACGCCGGCACGATACCAAACCCCCGCAGCGGGCCGGCTTCATGGCCACGCCATCGAGCATGCCCAGCTTGATGAACTCCTCGAGGTCTGTCGGCGAGACCACGCCCTCGTCCATAAGGATAGGCAACGCGCCCTGCTTTTTAAGGGCTTGATAGCCGCTGATCCTGTTGGGACGGAGCGGCGACTCAAAGACATCGACGCCGGCTTCAGCCAACCGCGGCGCGGCCTTGAGCGCCGTTTCGAGGTCGTAGCCGCCGTTGGCATCGGCCCAGAGGAATGACTCCGGAGCCAGGCACCTCACCTCGCGGGCGAGGACGACATCGAAATCCGGGTTGGGAGCGACCTTTATGTTGAAATGACGATAGCCGCGTTTCTTGCCTTCTTCGACCACACCGCCGACGTCTCCGATGTTGGTGACATTGACCGTCCAGCTTAGAGGTATGGTTCCGCCGGAAGGTTTTCCCCACAACTGGGCGAGAGACTGGTCCTGTAGCTTGGCGGCAAGGTCGTGGAGCGCGATGTCTATTCCGGCGCGGCTTATTGGCATTCCGGTCGAAAAGCCGGGGGCTATAATCTTATCCATTTTGGCATGCGCCCCCTCGATATCTGCCGGGTCCTGGCCGAGGAGCGCCGGGGCATAATAATCGCGGATAGCAATAACCGAGGTTTCGAGCGTTTCGTAGCTCCATTTGGGGAGGGGGACAGCCTGGCCCCAGCCGATTGTCCCGTCATGTGCCGTGATTTTGACGATGACCGCGGCGCGGCCGGCCGAGCCGCCCGGTCCGCCGAAAAACTTGAAATAACCGGCCGTCGGATACACCACCGGGAAGATTTCGATCCGGTCGATCTTAGCATTCGAAGGCGCACCACGCCAGAGAGAACACGGGATCCGCAGAGCAGCGCCCGCTGCGGCAGCGCAGCCCATGAACTCTCGGCGTTTCATCGCCGCCAATTCCCCCCGACAAACAGCTCATACCGTTCTGCTACACGGCCTTCTTTTGAATCACCCCTGTGGACCAGGACTCCAACACGCTGGGTGATCGATTCTCCCTTTTTTAGATTGAACGGCTTGCCGCTCCGCTCATCGGTCCGGCGTGGGCCAAAGCACCCGTAATCGCGGGTCAGCCAGCGATGCTCCTTTCCGTACGGCCACTGGAACACGGCGACGCCAGCCGTCTCGCCAGCGACAGTGTTGGAGTAATCGATCCACCGGGCGACCTTCATGTTGGTCGCTTCCTGGCCGGTCGCACTGGTGTCGGTGATGATCGTGCCGCCTTCTTCGCCGCTCCATAATTTCTCCAGGCGGAGGAAAGGCCAGGCATAGTGCACATCGTCGCTGATGAATTCCACCTCGCCGTAGGCGGATGTCAGCTTGAAGGTCAGGTCGAGAAAATGTTCGCCATCCGCCAGGGCATAGACAGTGAGCCGGCGTTCTTCTTTTAGGATCGGCGTGTCTCCATCCATCTCCCAGATGAGATCGGTGTCGACCGCGGCAATCCCGCCCTTCGCTTCCAGGCGCGTGAACCGGAGGTGGCGGATATGGTCGCGATACGGCGGCGCATACATATTCTCACCGGTCTTTCGCCCCGAGTAAAAGGCGTTATATAGACTGACCTCCCTCCCGCCGTTCAGCCGGACGGTGTCCGCGAACCAGAAGGAGCGGTGATGCGGATACGGTTCTGTCCGCTGGACCAGCATATTCTTCCCGGAGGGACTGTTCATCGGCCAGTAGTGGGGAAGGTCGAGCGTTGGAGCGTATTGATAGACCAAAGCCTCACGGCNNGCGTCGTCGCGACGGAGCTCAACCTGCGGCGTATCTGCCAGGCTGAAAACTGGCCACAGAATCAAGATTATTGCGCTAAGAGACATCCGGTGCAGTCGTCTTGCTCCTCGCGATGACCTTGCTGGATGGCATATTGCTCAGATTGTCCACGGTTCCCGGTGCGGATAGTCCAGGCGGCCGTTGGCCTCGTCGTCATCGAGGAAGCGCTCGGCCTGGGGGTCCCAGCGCAGCTTGCGGCCCAGCTTCATGGCGATGTGGGCCAGGATGCAGATCGTGTTCGAGCGGTGACCGACTTCGACCGGAGCCACGGGGTCTTTGCGGGTGCGCATGCACTCCAGATAGTCCTTCATGTGGTTGCCGCTCTGGTAGAGCCGGATTTCGTTCTCGGCCGCCTCCTGCCTGAGGATCGCGGGGTCGGAGGCCGTGATCTCATCGCGGGTGACGAAAATCCAGCCCCGATCGCCATCGAAACGCACGCCGGGCGGGTCGCCCGTCTCAATGACGAGCCGGACTCCGTTGGCGTAGAGCGCTTCGTAGTGAAAAGTTGTATGGACGTCGAACAGGCCCCGGTCCGGAAACTCGGCTTTGGCCTCGATCTCGACCGGTCCGGTGTCGTCGCTTCCGTTTCCCCACTGGGCGATGTCGTTCATGTGGGAGCCCCAGCCGGTGATCATGCCGTGGCAGTATTGCCCGATCTGGAGCCAGCCCGGCCGCTCGTAGCTCATTTGAGGATGGACCCGGTCCTGGCTGAAGGGCGCCTGTGGGGCCGGGCCCAGCCAGAAATCGTAGTCGAGGTTTTTCGGAACGGGCATTTCCGCCGGGTCGCCGGCGCCCTGGTCCTCGGGGAGCCAGACGCGGATCGATTGCAGCTTGCCGATACGCTGGTTGCGCGCTGCTTCGCAGGCCAGGCGGAAATAGACGGATGAACGCTGCTGAGACCCGACCTGAAGGATGCGGCTGTTTTGACGGACGGCCTCGACAAGCTTGCGGCCCTCGGTGATCGAATAGGTGAGGGGCTTTTCGAGGTAGATGTCCTTTCCGGCTTTGGCCGCGGCGATGCCGTGAAGGGCGTGCCAGAAGTCCGGGGATACGATCAGGACGCCGTCGATGTCCGGCCGGGCCAGGAGCTCGCGGAAGTCGCGATAGCCGTCGATGCCCTTGTAGTTCCCCTTGCCCAGCTCGGAGGCGTAGATCTTTTCAGCCAGCCATTGGGCATCCTCGAGACGGTGGGTGTCGATATCGCAGACCGCAACGACGCGGGCGCCGACCTCGAGGCCCCGGTAGATGAGCTCCTGCATATCGCCCTGGCCCTGCCGGCCCGTGCCGATGACTCCCAGGAGCATCGTATCGCTCGGCGGCGTCTGGGCGATAGTCCGTGGCGGTAGGATGGCCGGTGCGATCAGAGTCACACTGGCGGCTTTGAGGAAGTCTCGACGCGTCATTCCGGTTGGCGGGTTTGTCCGAGGCATCGTTCGCTCCTTCGCCTCAACCTATCATTATGACGAAGGGACTGTCAACGGGGCCGTACCGCCTGCTGATTCTTCATTGCTGGGGCCGGGCGAAGATGGTAAGATTTGGGCCGCCGTTCCGTTGGTATCGACAGAGGAGGCTAAGCATGCAAAGGTGGCACGGAAAGCGCCTTTTCTTCGTTCTTTTGCTCTTTTCCGTACCTCTTTTTATGGCAAAGTGCGGCGACAAGGGCGTGTCCATCTCCCCACCCGGTCTGGCAGCGCCCGCGGACATCACTGCAGACGCCGGAAAAGAACGAGTGACGCTGACCTGGTCACCGATCCCCGGGGCGACCTCATACAACATATACTATGCGACCTCGTCGTCGGTATCGAAGGAGAACGGCACAAAGATAGCCAACCTTTCAGGCGGTCCTTATACGGTGCGTCCGCTGAGCAATAAAACCCCTTACTATTTCAGGGTCACAGCGGTGAACGTGGGCGGCGAGAGCGGGGACTC
>DQHV01000235.1:0-3086 GCA_003524335.1 Candidatus Aminicenantota bacterium
GCGGAAAAGGGTGGAGCCGACTATCTCGGTGTCGGCCCTGTCTTTGCCACGTTATCGAAGAAAGATCTTGGTCCCCTTCTAGGCTTGGAGGGTCTGCGCACGATTCGAAGGAAAGTCAAGATCCCTATCCTGGCCATCGGCGGCATATCCGCCGCCAACGTTGCCGATGCCATCTCCGCCGGAGCCGACGGCGTGGCCGTCATCTCTGCCATTGCCGACGCAAAAAATCCCGTCCAGGCCGCTATTGAAATTATCGAATCCATCGGAAAACTCAAGAAAGGATAGCCTTACGGTTTTGGCATCGAGACTTCGATAATGCGCTCGTCTCCCTTACCCTTCTTGATATCCACCCGGATCGCGTCGAGGTCGAAGGGGATTCTCTCGCCCCACTCCACGATCACCACTCCCCTGTCGAGGTAGTCTTCCCAGCCCAAATCCAGGATGTCGGCGCTCTTCTCCAGCCGGTAGAGGTCGAAGTGGAAGATCGGGAATCGGGCCTGGTAGATATTCATGATGGTGAACGACGGGCTGCAGACCTGCGCGCAGCTCTTCATCCCCAGGCCGGCAGCAATGCCCTTGGCGAAAATCGTCTTCCCGGCGCCGAGCTCGCCGCTGAGCAGGACGACCTCCCTCCCCCTGAATCGTCGGGCCATAGCCCTAGCCAGCTCAAATGTTGCTTCTTCCGAATGGGTGGTCGTTTCAGAATCAGTCGGTCGTTCTTGTCTTGAACCGGCTTTTTTCGCAGTCGGGCTTCGTTTTGCCCCGTGCTTGACGTCTAGTTTTTTCATAGCTGAATTGGGTCTGCTAATCAAAATCAGATCCGGGCCAGAGGAAACTCCTCTTCCCTGGCTTCATCCTCCATTGTTTTTAACGCCGCCGGCAGGAAACGAATCAGGTCGCCCGCGACGAGAGCCCGCTCCCCGGTTTTCTCAACCGCCAGGTCGCCACTAAGCCCATGGAGATAGACGGCCGCCAGTGCCGCCTGAAGCGCGTCCTTATCCTGCATCAGGAAACTGGCGATCATTCCACTCAGGACGTCGCCCGATCCCCCGGTCGCCATTCCCGGGTTTCCGGTCGGGTTGACGAAGGTGCGGCCGTCAGGAGCACAGACCAGCGTCCTGTAACCCTTAAGCACAAGATAAACTCCGCGCTCCCGGGCGAACGCCGGCGCCAGCTCGAGCTTCCGCTTGATCACGTCGCGGAGTGACAGTCCGAGGAGCCTGGCGAATTCACCCGGATGGGGCGTCAGGATGGCCGTTTTCGGAAGGCGCTTCAAGAGCTCAGGTTTCATAGACAGAATATTCAATCCATCGGCGTCGATGACCACGGGAAGCTTGATCTCCGGCATGAGCTTCGCTAGGAACTCGGCCGTCGAGCTATGGGTGGAGATCCCCGGACCGATGAGCAGCGCATCTTTTCCTTTGAGAAGCGACCGCGCCCGCGGCAGAGTCCCTGCAGCAATGGTTTTTTCTTCCGTTTCCTCGAGAGGCTCGGTCATAAGCTCCACCATCCCTCTGGCGACCAGCGGAAGGCAACTCTGCGGCGTCCCGACCGTAACCAGGCCGGCGCCCGTCTTCAAGGCCGCTTTTGCCGCCATCACCGCTGCGCCCGTCTTTCCAATTGAGCCGGCGATGATGAAGAGATGGCCATAGGTGCCTTTATGAGAATCTTTTTGTCTCTTCTCAAAAGACCTCAGGAGGCCGCGCTTTTCCGTTAGCTCCAGCTTGAGGTGGTGGGCATCGAAAAGCTGCGGCGGGATGCTGATGTCCGCCACTACGAGCTCCCCGACCCATCGCTCGGCGGGCGGAAGGACATGGGCGATCTTTGGCGCGGCCAGCGTTACCGTGACGTCGGCTACAACCGCCGGACCGATGATTTCGAAACTGTCTGAAGAAAGCCCCGAGGGGATGTCCACGGCCAGCTTAAAGGCGTCCGTCCTATTGATGTCTTCAACCGCCTTCGCATAAAGCCCTTCGGCCGGCTTGACCAGACCGGTGCCGAAGATGGCATCGACGATGACCGAAGCCTCCTTGATCAACTTCTTCCGGGCGTTCCAATCGGCTTCCGACTTGACCTCTGCGATCGGGACGCCGATCTTTTCGGCGATCCGGAGGTTGATCTCGGCGTCTCCCCTGATCTCATCTTTGGCCGCGAGCAGGATGACCTGGGGAACCATCCCATGGTTCCAGAGATGACGGGCGATGACCAGTCCGTCTCCTCCGTTGTTGCCTTTTCCGGCGACAATGACGATTTTGTCTCCGTCGCAATATGGAAGGATCGTCTGGAGGAGGCGGAAGATCTGCAGCCCGGCGTTTTCCATAAGCACAGATCCGGGGATGCCGACTTCCTCGATGGCCTGGCGGTCGATCTCTTTCATTTCCGCTGAAGTTAGGATTTTCATGGTCGCTCCATTTGTCCTAGATTTTACCAAATATCGCGACGACATTACATACCGTGCGTGGTTCGTTGCTTTTGAGGCAGCTTTATGTTAATTTTTTAGGTCACGATCACGCCCAACGGGAGGTTCTCATGAGCATCAAAATCGGAATCAACGGGTTCGGACGGATAGGCAGAAACCTGTTCCGGGCTTCCTTCAAGGACCCCGAGCTCGAATTCGTCGCCGTCAACGACATCACCAACGCCAAGACTCTGGCCCACCTTCTCAAATATGACTCCATCCTCGGCGGGTTCAAACAGGACATAAAGGCCACGGCCGACGCGATCGTCGTCAACGGCAAGGAAATCAAAGTCTTCGCCGAAAAGGACCCCGCGAATATCCCCTGGGACAAGCTGGGTATTTCGGTCGTCGTCGAGTCGACCGGCATTTTCAAGAAAAAGGACGAGGCCCTCAAGCACATGCGGGGCAGCGTCAAGAAAGTCATNNCACTCCTACACCAACGATCAGCGCATCCTCGACCAGCCGCATAAGGACCTGCGCCGGGCCAGGGCGGCGGCTATTTCCCAGATCCCGACTACGACCGGGGCGGCCAAAGCGGTCGGGCTGGTCTTGCCTGAGCTCAAGGGAAAGATCGATGGGATCTCCATCCGCGTCCCGACCCCAAACGTCTCGGTCGTCGACCTGGTGG
>DQHV01000235.1:3205-3442 GCA_003524335.1 Candidatus Aminicenantota bacterium
GATCCGCGATGACACCCGCATCAGGGCGTCTCTCCCCACGATCAAATACCTGCTTTCTCAGAAGGCCAGGCTGGTCGTCGCCTCCCACTTGGGAAGGCCGAAAGGCAAGGTTGACGCCAAGTTGAGCTTGCGGCCGGTGGCCAAGAGGCTCGGCGAGCTCATCGGCCGCGAGGTCATTCTGGCGCCGGCCGTGGTCGGCGATGAGGTCGAAAAGCTCAAGAAGGGACTCGGAGGCGG
>DQHV01000235.1:3466-3599 GCA_003524335.1 Candidatus Aminicenantota bacterium
GACAAAATCCCGGTCATCCAGAATCTGCTCGGCAAGGCCGACCACATCCTGATCGGCGGGGCCATGGCTTACACATTCTTCAAAGCCCAGGGATATGATGTCGGTAAATCGCTCGTCGAAGAGGACAAGAAGG
>DQHV01000235.1:3671-5342 GCA_003524335.1 Candidatus Aminicenantota bacterium
ATGGATGCATTCAGCCGCGGCACATTCCAGATGGTGACGAATGTTGCCAATACCTATGCCCTCACCATAGTGGGAGGCGGCGATACAGATGTGGCAATCCACCGTGCAGGGGAATATGCAAAGATGTCCTATCTTTCAACCGGCGGAGGGGCATTTCTTGAATTACTTGAGGGTAAAGACCTCCCCGGCATTGCAGCATTAAGGCATTACAAAAAGAGTAATAAGGTTGCAAAGGCAGGATAGTACAAAGATTTATGATTTAGGATATCTGATTTATGATTTTAAATCCTAAATTATAAATCCTAAANNTCTCCACCGGCGGCGGCGCCTCCCTCGAGTATCTGGCTTTCGGAACGCTGCCCGGAATCGAAGCCCTGAAATAATCTCCGAGGAAAATACATCATGACCAAGAAACCTCCCTTTATCGCCGGGAACTGGAAGATGCACATGACCATCAGCCAGGCAGTGGCTCTGGTCCTGAAGGTGAAAGATTTAATAAGAGGGGTAGGCAATGTTGAGATAGCAATAGCTCCGCCGTTTACGGCACTGTATCATATAAATTACCTGCTGGCAGAATCTTCCATCCGTCTCTGTGGGCAGGATGTTTTCTGGGAAAAAAACGGCGCATATACAGGCGCTATATCGCCGGAGATGCTGAAGGATGTCGGCTGCCAGTATGTAATAATAGGTCATTCTGAAAGAAGGCAGTATTTTAACGAAACAGACGAGATAGTAAATAAAAAGGTCCTGACTTCATTAAAAGAGGGGTTGAAGCCCATATTATGTGTCGGCGAATCACTTGAACAGAGGGAAGACGGCAAAACAATCCAGATTGTCCGAAGGCAGGTGATAGAAGGGCTTAACAATATCAGCCCGGGCCAGATGCAAGATGTGGTGATAGCATACGAACCGGTATGGGCAATAGGCACAGGAAGGACAGCCAAACCAGAACAGGCAGAGGAGGTCCATAACTCCATACGAGAACTCCTTTATGAAACCTTTAACCTTGATTCGGTTAAAGAAACAAGGATTATATATGGCGGCAGCGTAAAGTCTAACAATATTGACAGCCTTATGGCTCAGCCAAACATAGACGGCGCGCTGGTTGGCGGGGCATCCCTTTCAGCAGAGGAATTTTCAAGGATTGTAAAATTTGAAAAAATACAGGCGAATGGCAATAGGCAATAGGCAATGGATAAAAACAAATAGCCTATCGCCCATAGCCTATAGCCTATTATTCAGGAGGCAGCAAATAAATGCTTACGGCAGCAATAATACTTCATGTAATTGTAAGTATCTTCCTTGTTATAGTTGTTCTGCTTCAGGCTGGCAAGGGGGCAAGTATAGGGGCAGCATTCGGCGGCGCATCAAGCCAGACCCTTTTTGGAAGCGCAGGACCAGCTACATTTTTAGCTAAGATTACAGCAGCATGCGCCGTCATCTTCATGATAACATCCCTCTATTTGACCTATATGGCTGCAAGCAGGGCAACAGGGACTATTATGAAAGATGTCCCGGCAACCAAGCAGGAGGCCCAGCCGGTTCCACAACCGGCTGCCGCACCGCAGGATACACCGCGCTGAGCGCAATACACGGCCATGATTATAGTGGGATAGCAGGCAGGCTTGACTTGCCCGCCTCCTTCGTGTTAATTTTGGGAAACCCTGCTAT
>DQHV01000316.1 GCA_003524335.1 Candidatus Aminicenantota bacterium
ACTGCTGATCGTCGTGGCCGGCGTCGCCTACAATTTTTTGGGAAAGGAGTTTATCCCTCCCTTGGACGAGGGATCAATCCTGGCCTCGACGGTCATGCTTCCGGAGACGTCCCTGGAGGAGTCCATCCAGATGGGCACTCGGATCGAGAAGATTTTTCTCTCCTTCCCGGAAGTCGTCTCGGTTTCCAGGATGACGGGCACTGCTGAGGCTTCTGAGCATCTCCATCCCGTCAATCACAGCGAATATAATATTGAACTCCTGCCTAGAGAGAAAAGGAAAAGGGGGTATAAGGAAATGACCGCCGCCATGCGGGAGGAGCTCGATAAGATCCCGGGCATCGCCTACATCTTCGAACAGCCGATCGCCAATAAGCTGGCCGAGATGCTGACCGGCACCGAGGGACAGCTCGCCGTCAAGCTGTTCGGTCCGGACCTAGACACCCTAAATGAGAAGATCCAGGAGGTCCATAGTGTTCTGGCCGGCGTGAGAGGCGCCGCCGACCTGCAGATCGAGCAGACGACCGGTGTCCCGCAGCTGATCATCCGGCTTGACCGGGAGAGGCTCAGCCGCTTCGGTATCTCGGTCAACCAAGTGGCCGAGGTCATCGAGACGGCCCTCAACGGGATTGAAGCCACCGACGTCTACGAGCCGGACCGCGTCACCTCTGTCCTCGTCCGCCTTCCCGAGCGCTACCGGAACGACGAAGAGGCGATTAAAACCCTCCTGGTGGACGCTCCGGGCGGCGAACGCATTCCGCTCTCGGAACTGGCCATGATCACCAAGGGGGAAGGGCCCCAGACGATCTTCCGAGAAAATATGATGCGTCGGAAGATCATCATGGGCAACGTCGTCAAGCGGGATATTGGGAGCTTCGTGGCTGAGGCACAGCAGAAGATCGACCGAAACGTGGAACTGCCCCCCGGCTATTTCATCACCTTCGGCGGCCAGTTCGAAAGCCAGCAGCGGGCGCTTGGACATCTAACCAGCCTGATGCTCATCGTGCTGCTGATCATTTTCGTAATTCTTTTCTCATCCTTCGGCTCCATCCGCCAAGCCCTGCTGATTATCCTCAATATCCCCTCGACGCTCATCGGGGGGATCCTGGCGCTGCTGCTCGTAGGAGAGACGATCAACGTCTCCTCGACCATCGGACTCATCGCCCTGTTCGGCATCTGCGTCCAGAACGATGTCATCCTGGTGGCCAAGATCAATGACCTGAGGCGAAAGGGGATGTCGCTCCGGGAGGCGGTCGTCGAGGGCGCCGTGACCAAGTTCCGGCCGATCTTCATGACCGACATGGTCATGATCGTCGGGGTGCTTCCGCTGGCGCTCATCGTCACGACGGGCGCCGAGCTCCATCGTCCACTGGCGGTCGTGTATATCGGGGGATTTTTCTTTGCCATCCTCTTGCGGTTATTCATCGTGCCGATACTCTACGAAACGCTGGCCGCGCTGAGAGAATAGCGAGTTGAGTCGGAGGCTCTGCGTCCGCTGCAAAAAAATCCTGGATATTCCGGAAAAATGGAGGCCCGTCCTGTCATCCGCAGTCAAGTCGATTTTCAGGGGCTCTGTCCTCAGTGTCAGAGCCGGAGATTAAGATCGGAAATTGCGAGTCCGGAGGGGGCCTCCGGGCGGCGGAGCTAAAAAAAAATCAGTCCATGGGCTTGACAAAGCCGACATCTGGCTTTATATTATAATTGAAAATGATTATCAATATCTATAAGAGGTGAAGAATTGCCGGGAAGATACCAATGGCAGAACCGTTTTCGGGAGAATGTCTGCCGCTGGACGGTGCCCCGCGAAGTCATCCTGGCTCTTTTGAGCCGCACCACAGAACACCTGACGGCTAAAGACATATATGGGTCTCTTTATTCTATGTATCCCGGCATTGGCTTGACAACGATCTACCGGACCCTGGAATTGCTGCATCGACTGGGTCTCGTTCATAAGGTCGCGGCGGGCGACGGCCAGAGCCGCTACGCGCTCAAGAGAGAAGACAAAGGGGACCATCACCATCATCTCATCTGCACCAAGTGCGGGAAAATCGTCGATTACCGGGACTTTGTCCAGGAAGAACTGGAGCTGGTTAAAAAAACAGAAGAGGCCTTGGCGAAAAAACACAATTTCGCGATCACGGATCATAATATCGAGTTCTTGGGATTATGTGAAAAATGCCGCTGAACATAATAATCATCTTTCAGCCGGGCCGTGAAGGGGATGCCGTCTGGCTTGCTGATCAAGCCAAAGATCTCGAACAACAGCTCCTTCAGGTTCAAAAGAGACTGGCTGAACTCGAAAAAGACAAGGAGACGGAAAAATGAGGAATCGCCACCTCCGAATGTGTGAATGCTGAAAAGAGAGGAAAGATGAAGATAGCCATTTCAACCGAGAGCGGGTTTGTCTCCGCTCATTTTGGGCGCTGTCCAGCTTATACTCTTGTCGAAATCGAGGATGGGAGGATCATTCAGCGTTGGGAAATCCCTAACCCCGGACATCAGCCCGGTTTTCTCCCCGTCTATCTTTCTCAGATGGGCGTCAATGCAATTATCGCCGGGGGAATGGGCCCCCGTGCCCAGGGACTCTTTGCCGAAAAGAATATCCAGACGCTGATCGGCGTTCAGGGGCCGGTCGATGAAGTGATCGAAAAATTCCTCCGGCAAGAACTCGAAGCTGGGCAGGACTTGTGCGATCACGGGCATCACCCGGAAGGGACCTGCCGCCATGAAGAGACTCCTGGAAAGATCGAGGCAGGAACTTACATCGAAGGGAAAATCTGGGTGACCGCCAGGGGGCCGGACCTGGAGGCGGAGGTCGACCCCAATTTCGGCCGGGCCGCTTATTTTCTGATCGTCGACCCGAACACTTTAGAGTTCAAGTCCTTTGTCAACCCCCACTCCCAGGCCGGCCACGGCGCGGGCATTCAATCCGCCCAGTTTGTCGCCGGCCAAGCGGTGTCGGCCGTCTTGACCGGACAGGTCGGGCCGAAGGCCCAGCAGGTCCTCAAATCCGCAGGAATCGGAGTCATTCGCGCAGAAAAATGCACTGTTCGCGAAGCCCTTACTTGGCTGAAGAGAAAAGGAGCTTAAGATCATGAAAAAAATCGGCATCATTATCTGTGGACGCTATCAGACGTGCGGCGGGGGGAAATGCTTCCGGGCCCTCCGTGAGCGCGCGGGGGCGTTCTCCGTTTATCCCAAGGATGAGACCGTAGAAGTCGTCGGGTTCTCTTATTGCGGTGGATGCCCGGGCGGGAATATCGAGTACGTCCCGGAAGAGATGAAAAAGAACGGGGCCGAGGTCGTTCATCTGGCCACCGGATTGGTCGTCGGATATCCCCCCTGCCCGTACATCCGAGAGTTCAAGGAATTCATAGAAAAACGCTACGGGCTTCCCGTGGTGGTCGGCACTCATCCCATTCCTCTGAAATACCTGGAAATGCATAAAAAGCTGCCTTTTTGGAAAGATATAAATATGGAGGAGCTGGCCGGCGACCTGATGAAGGAAGACAAGGCGGTTATGGAGTCTTATAACTAACATGCCTCTATACGAATATAAATGCCGGGACTGCGGCCGGGTGATGGAGGTCCTGGCCCGGTCGACACACCCCGACCCGGAATTGGCCTGCGGTCACTGCCGGAGCCGGAATCTGGAAAAGATGATCTCCTCACCCGCGGCCGTAGTCATGGGTTCATCCTCTCCGAAGGGAAAGACCTGCTGCGGAAAAGACGAGCGCTGTGACGCGCCGCCCTGCTCCTCCGGCGGAACCTGCCGGCGGGATTGAACCCGCCTTGAATGCGAGGCTGGAGCGCTAGGCAAAAAATACCATTCAGGAGGAAGGCGTGACCAACAAGAACGACGATCTCTTCACTGCGGTAATTCATGCCGGCCAGCACCCCGATCCCCTTTTCCGCGGCGTTTCTGTTCCCATCTATCAATCGTCCACATTCGCCTTCGAGAGCGCCGAGCAGGGAGCCGCCCTGTTCCAAGGCCGGGAGGAAGGCTATATCTACACCCGGATCGGCAACCCGACGACAAAAGCGCTGGAGGACTGCGTGGCCATTCTCGAAAAAGGCTATGGCGGGCTGGCCACGGCCTCGGGAATGGCGGCCATTTCCACGACCTACCTGGCTTTGCTCGATCGCGATTCCCACCTGATAAGCACCGATGCGGTCTACGGTCCCTCCCGGACGGTCGTAGAGAATGAGCTGTCCAGGTTCGGCGTCCAGGCGGACTTCATCGACACCTCCGACATCGAGAAGATCAAGAAAAGCCTCCGGCCGAATACCCGGGTGCTTTTCGTGGAGACTCCGGCCAACCCGACCATAGTCCTGACCGATATCCGGGCTTGCGCCGCGTTGGCCAAGGAGAAAGGGATTACCCTTGTCGTCGACAACACCTTCTCCAGTCCCATCCTCCAAAATCCTTTGGAATTGGGAGCGGATGTCGTCATCCACAGCCTGACCAAGTTTCTCAACGGCCACAGCGACGTCGTCGGCGGGATGATCGTGGCCAGAGAAGAGAGCCTCTTCAAGCGCCTGCGCAAGGTCCTGACCCTGATGGGCGGGACCATCGACCCGCACCAGGCCTGGCTGGTTCTCCGCGGGGTCAAGACGCTGGCGCTGCGGGTGGAAAAAAGCCAGGATAACGCCATGAAGCTGGCCCGGTTTCTGGAGGCCCATCCGGAGGTGAGATGGGTCAACTATCCCGGCCTGGAGAGCCATCCCCAGCACGCCCTGGCCAAACTGCAGATGAAGGGCTTTGGCTCGATGCTCTGTTTCGGGCTCAAGGGTGGTTTTGAGGCCGGACGAAAAATGATCAACGCGGTCAAGCTCTGCACTTTGGCCGTCTCCCTGGGGGGAGTCGAGAGCCTGATCCAGCACCCGGCCAGCATGACTCACGCCGGAGTGTCCGAGGAAGAAAGGGAGGCCGCCGGGATCAGCGACGACCTGATCCGCCTGTCGGTGGGCTGCGAGGGCTACGGGGACCTGAGGGAGGACCTCGATCAGGCCTTGAATCAGGCGAAATAGGGGCGAAAGAAATAGGGCGCGGACGGAGTTCATCCTTGATCATCTCTGTGGCCAGCGGAAAGGGCGGGACTGGCAAGACGACCGTGGCCGTTAACCTGACGCTGGCCCTTCAGCCCGACCACCCCGTCCAATTCCTGGACTGCGATGTCGAGGAGCCGAACGCCCATTTTTTCCTGAAGCCTCGAATCGAGGAGAGCCGGGAAGTCTTCACGCCCATCCCCGAGATCGACGAAAGGCTCTGCAACTATTGCGGCAAATGTGCCGAGGTTTGCGCTTACAATGCCTTGGCAGTCGTCAAAGGCGCCGTCCTCGTCTTCTCCGAGCTCTGCCACGGCTGCGGCGCCTGCAGCCTTCTCTGCCCGGAAAAGGCGATCCGTGAGGTCGGAAAACGAATCGGCGTTATCGAATCCGGCCGGGCCGGCGACATCCGGTTCATCCACGGCCGGCTCGATATCGGCCAGGCCATGTCCCCTCCGCTCATCCGGGCTCTCAAAAAGAATATGGACCCGAGCCGGACCGTCGTCATCGACGCGCCGCCAGGGACGAGCTGCCCCGTCATCGAGTCCTTGAAGAGCAGCGAATTCTGTCTCCTCGTCACCGAGCCGACGCCTTTCGGTCGGCACGACCTCGAACTCGCGGCCGGCGCGGCGAAAGAGATGAAGATTCCCTGCGGCGTCGTGATCAACAGGGCATCCCTGGGATGCGGAGACGGGGAGGTCCGGGATTTCTGTACGCGGGAGGAGATCCCCGTCCTGATGACGATCCCTTTCGACCGGAAGATCGCCGAGGCCTATTCGCGGGGGCAGACAATTCTCGAGGCGTTCCCGGTCTATCGATCGGCGTTTCTGGGCTTATTCGAAAACATAAAGAAGCTCTTGTCATGAAGCAGATCGTTGTGATCAGCGGAAAGGGAGGGACCGGAAAGACGGTCATGTCGGCCTGCTTCGCCTCTCTAGCCCGGAACGCCGTCCTGGCCGATGTCGATGTCGACGCCTCCAACCTCCATCTTCTCCTCCGGCCGGAAATTCAGGAACGGCACGTTTTCCAGAGCGGCCGCAAAGCCCGGATTGATGCGGAGAAATGCACCGGCTGCGGCCTTTGTCTGCCGCCCTGTCGATTCGACGCCCTCTTCGAAGACAGGGAGGGGAAAGTCGCTGTGGAACCCCTCTCCTGCGAAGGATGCGGGCTTTGTTTTCATATCTGTCCTGAACAGGCCGTCGAAATGGAAACCCCGATTGCGGGCGAATGGTATGTTTCCAAGACAAAATACGGTCCTTTCGTTCATGCCCGGCTGGGCATCGCCGAGGAAAACTCGGGAAAGCTCGTTACCGAGGTCCGGAAGAAGGCCAGAGAGATCGCCGAAAGCGAGAAGCGCGATCTGGTGATCATGGACGGGGCGCCCGGGATCGGCTGCCCCGTCATCGCCTCGCTGACGGGGACGCACCTGGCCCTCGTCGTGACCGAGCCGACTCCCTCCGGTCGGCACGACATGGAGAGAATCGTCGGGCTGGCGCGGCACTTCAAGATTCGGGTGGCCTGCTGTATCAATAAATTTGATCTCAACCTTGAGAATTCCGAGCAAATCCAGCGATGGTGCGGGGAGCAAACGATTCCTGTGGTAGGGAAAATCACCTTCGACCCGGCCGTGATGGAGTCGGTCGTTCGGGGTGTCCCCTATGTGGAATACACTTCGAACTCGTCTGCGGAAGATATCCGCAGGATGTGGTCTTCGCTGCTGGTACTTATCACCTGAGAGAGGAGACGGAATCACGATCATGCATTCGAGATTTTGGCCATGACCAAGAACAACGACGACGACGTCGCCAAGTTCACCCGTGAGCTCCAAGAGCAGATCATGGCGGAGCTCCGGCGGACCTACAGCTCCGTTGTGATCGACCACTTGAAGAATCCGAGGAATTTCTGCAAGCTGGAAGCGGCGGACGGTTACGCCAAGAACACAGGCTCCTGCGGGGACACCATGGAGATGTTCTTGAGGATCAAGGATGATACGATTACTGAATGCACCTTCCAGACGGACGGCTGCGGAACGACNNCGGAGCTGGCGGTCGGGAAGCCGCTCATCGAGGCCCTGGGCGCGGTCAGCGCGGCCGAGATCCTGAAGGTGTTGGGCGGGCTGCCCGAGTCCAGTGTTCACTGCGCGCAGCTGGCGGCCGAGACTCTCCGGCGCGCCATGGCCGATTATCTCTACCTGAAAAACGAACCCTGGAAAAAAAATTATCGGAAAACATAAAAAAAGGAGGCTCATATGTTGAGGTTGTCCAATATCTCCATAAGGAAGGGACAAAGCCGGATTGGGGATTTTCCTGCTTGATCGAGGGAACGGAAAAGACCATCTTGTTTGACACAGGAACGCAGCCCCAGATCCTGATGCACAATGTCGGGGTTCTGGGCGTCGACCTGAAAAAGGTGGATGAGATCGTTATCAGTCATGGCCACGACGACCACACCGGAGGCCTCACCGCCGTTCTGGAGAAAAATCCCAACGTCACGGTCTTCTTCCCTGTCTCTTTTCCCCCGGAATTCGGGCGCCGGGTGGAAAGCCTCAAGGCCGAGGCCCGGACCCGGCGGGAATTTTGAATGAACAAAGAAATCGTCGACCATTTCGAGAAGACCTGGAAGAGCTATGATAAGTGGTTTGATGGGCATCAGGCGCTCTACCAGTCGGAATTGGCCGCTTTGAAGATGGCTGTTCCCTTTGGGACAGGCCTGGAGATCGGAGTGGGGACGGGTCGATTCGCCGCGCCCCTGGGGGTCCGATTCGGTCTGGACCCGGCCATCAAGATGCTCCAGGTAGCGAAAAAGCGAGGTATCTCGGTAGTTCAAGGGCTAGGAGAGAGACTTCCTTTCAAAGAGCTGTCGTTTGATTTCATCCAGATTGTCTTTGTNNCAGGAAGTATTTCCATCCGCCTTCTCCGAAAGAAATTCTGGATATTCTAAAAAAAATCGGGATGGAGTTTCAGGTGGCGTACCAATCCTTATTTCAACCTCCGCCCGATATCAGCCTAAAAGAGGAGCCGAGAGGCGGTTTTGGGGAAGGAGGATTCGTTGTCTTCAAGGCCATAAAAACTTAAGGCAAAAGCTTACCTTTGGGAGGGTGGAGCATCATGGAAATTAAGTTCAAACCTAATGAGCGTTTGGCGATTATAGCGGCAGCTTTAATCGGTCGAGCTAAAAAATCCGGTTTTCCATAAACACGTAGCAGAGAATGTGAGTCATGAGGAAGAAACTGTCCTCGAGATGCCCCATGTGATTTGTCGGGACGGTGAGGGACAACTGGGAAATCTCCCGCAGTCTTCCTCCCTGGCCGGTTGTCAGGCCGATCGTCTTCAGGCCGGCGCTGTTCGCGTATTCTATAGCCTTGAGGATATTGGGACTGTTTCCACTCCCGCTGATGGCGATGAGGATATTGCCGGGTTCGGCGTAATTCTTGAGCTGTTCAACAAAGATATCCTCATAACTGACGTCATTGGCATAGGCGGTTACGGTGGCGATGTTGTCGGTCAGGCTGAGCATGCGGAATTTCTTTTCCCGTCCGTACGAGGCGCCTTTGACGATGTCAACAACCATCTGGGAGGCGATCGAAGCGCTCCCTCCGTTGCCGCAGGCAAGAATCATTTTGTTGGCCTCCCGCGCTTCTCTGAGCCACAAGATGGCGGTGGAGATCGCCGCGGGGTCGAGTGTTTCTAAGAGCCTCCGGGCCTCAGCAATGTACAGTCTGACAAACTGGCTTTGATCGTTCATCGGTTTTCCTCTTTTCCTTGCGCCAGCCATAATTCAAGACGCTCCAGCACCCGCTCTCGCGTGGCTGTTCCGGTCGTGGCCAGCTGCTGGATCGTTATCGAAGCGACCAGATTCCCGATCAGGGCGGCCTCGGCGAGAGTCGCGCCTGAAGAAAGGGCCAGAACAGCCCCCGCGGACGAGCTGTCCCCGGCGCCGGTGATATCCACTTTGTCCGTGACGACAACACCCCTGACGCGAGTCGGCGTGGGATCACTGACCATCATCCCGCGGGCTCCGCAGGTGACCAGCACGGGCGCTTGATTGACCTCTCTGAGTCTCAGCATGGCCTCGCCGAGTTCTTTCTCGGCGACTTCATCGCCGGGTCTGGGTGCTGCCCGGCCGACAGCCTCGAACTGGTTGGGTTTGATGATGACCTTCCTGAATTCGTGGATGTGGGTTCGACTGTCGGCAAGAAATACAACCCCTGGGCTTTTTACGGCCTTGTCGGCGAGTGCTCCTCGCACCTCGGAGGTGATGACCCCGCAGTCGTCCATCTCCACCTGATCGGAGATCACCACGCTGTCCACTTCAGGTAGAACAGCATCCAGAGCGGCGATGACCTGACGGACGAGCGAAAGGGGAGTGCGGGTGCGGTTCTTGGTGTCGTAGCGGGCATGTTCACCCGAGAGTTCCGGGTCTGTCAGGTCACGGGGTTTCAGGTATGTCGGCGTCATCCTGTCCTTCGAGCGGAGGAGTCCTTGAGTTTTACACCCCAGCCTCTGTAAATCCAGAAAGAGGTCGAACGCTTCGCCGTCATGGCCGACAATGCCAATCGTATGGATCGTCCCGGCACCGAGAGAGGCGAGATTCTGGACAACCGTTCCTGCGGCGCCGGGGCTATGGCGGATCCTGACAACCTGATGAGCTGGTTTTCCGGATTCCACGCTGTGTTCGACGATCCCGGGGTCGACATCCAGATATTTGTCGAGGAAAAAATCCCCGATCACGGCAACCCGGCGAGTCGGGAACCGGTCAAGCAGTTCCTTTAATCTTCCCTTAGTCATTTTTCCTTTCTGGTGAGGAGGTCATAGAGAGCGGGGATCGTCCGGCGGTGGTTTCCCTGGATATAAAAGCTCTCTCCGCCATCAGCGACCGTCCGGACAAGGATCGTTTTATAGGGCCTGAAATAATAACGCGGGTCTGTTCTTGGCGGCTCGGCATGAAGACCCTCGCCCAGGGCGACGAGGTCAAATACCGCGGTGGTGAATTCATTGATCTCTCGGCCACGTTGGTGCGCGGCATTTCGGGCCATAGTCAGCGCTTTAAGATAAACTTCGGGTCCCATGACACTCGTTCCGATGTTCAGGAACATACCCCCCTGGAGCCGGGTCAGTGTTTCGGCGAGGATCAGGAAATCCCGGTAGGACGTCCCGCCGGCTGCGGCCCCGTCGAAATTGGGGTGTTCATGAATGATGTCGTACCCGATACCAATATGGACGGTGACGGGAATACGGAGGCGCACGCCCGCGGCGAGGACACTCGTCTCACGGAAGGGGAATCTTTCCCTCTCGATCATCATCCCGACGGATTCGCCAAAACCGAGCCCCTCTCGGAATCCTTGAGAGACGGCGTCATTGATCCGTCCGGTCTCCTGCCAGAGGCCGAACTCCCCGGTCCGCACATAGCGAGCTACGCTTTCCGTGGAGGCTCCGATGAGCGCCAGCTCGAAATCGTGAATCGCTACTGCACCATTGACAGCCAGGTGACTGATAAATCCCCTTTCCATCAGCGAAATGAGGAGAGGATTCAGCCCCTGTTTGACCACGTGGCCGCCGCAGGCGATGACAATGGCGCTGCCGCGTCCTTTGGCCTTTTTTATCCGTTCCGCTACCGGCGCGAGGGAAGGATGGGCGAAGGGCTCGCGCGGACTCTCCGGATAGATAAAAGTACTTCTTTCCAGGTCGTGGATTCGTTCGGCCAGGGGCTTCAACCTGAGATTGCCCGGATCGAACTGTAGGAAGGGCATTATCTGACCTCTCTATCGTTCCAAATATAAGGGAGCAGGACATCATGGTCCCGGAAATCCGGGATGACTATGTCTGCCCCTATGCCGATAAGCCGCTGTCGTTTCCACTCGTCCGGCGCGCCGCTGCGCCTGGCCTCGTCCGAGGCGACGGCCACCGCCAGGCCCCCGACTGATTTGACGTTTTCGATTTCCACGTACCCGTCCCCAAAACCGAGCAGCCGGGTTCCATCCACCTTGTTGATCTTGAGGATTCGCTCGATGACCAGTTTCTTGGAAAACGTGCGATAGGCGTCCTGCGCGCCATAGATATGAGAGCCGAAATACCTGTCGACCCGGAGCAACCGGGCTTCTTCGAGGACATACTTCTCGTCGGTCCCGCTCGCCAGGTACAGCTGAACGCCTCTCTCTTTTAATCCTTCAAGCATCTCGATCGCAGAGGGGACGAGCATTTCCGTCGGCTCAATCCGGCCGGACCGGAGCCCCTCCCTTCTTTCTGCGATCCGTTGCATCAACCTCTTGAGATATCGGTGTTTATAGACCAGCGGGTCTTGGGGCTTCCCGCCGCGCTTCTGGATTTCCTCGGCCAGGTGGATCATCTGGTAGATGGTCTGTTTTCCGGTGAGTTGGTTAACATACTCCCGGACACTCCGCGTCAGGGCCTCTTCCGTCTCCTGGGTTTTAGCGGTGAGAAGGATTTCCTCAACCATCATCGGGACCATAACGTTTTGCCACCCCTCACGAATGAGACTCACTGTGCCGTCGAAATCGAACAGGACATGTTGGGGCGGTTCAAGGCGGCCGAGGTCATGGACGATCTCAATGCCGGTTCCGGGAATGATATGGGTTGAGACACTTTCAGGAATAAGAGGACGGTAATCCTGTTCGCCTGTTTCGTCGTTATCCACTGGCTCTTTCTTCAACCGGAGGGCCCACACGATTCCGACTCAATAATCCTAAATCATTCTATATCAATAAGTTAGAAAGTGTCAATGCCGCGTCCTCTGATTCCCGTTAATTTACAATTTATCAACAGCTTAGGTCATCCCGGTTAATGCAAACGTCCCTTCATCCAGGCCGAAGCGGCCGTCGATTTGGCATTGGATTCTTGAGCTGCCTATAGTATATTCTCGTTCTGAGCGAACCCGTTTCCGGAGAAAGGAGTTTTCCCGTGAAAAAATGGTCCCTTGGATTCTTCGTGGCCTTGATCCTGGTGTGGCTTGCCGCCGGCGGCTGGGGTGATCGACCCGACAACGCCGCAGGCAGCAGTGGCGATGAAGCGATTGAGTCCTGCACCAGCATCATCGTCGGGAAGCTGGCCTCAGCGGACGGCTCGACCATGACCTCGCACTCCTGCGACAGCACCTCGGACAGGACCTGGATCACTGTCGTTCCCCATATGAAGCACAAGTCAGGGGAGCTTTGCGCTGTCTATCACAACCCAAAGGAAACCAAAGGGCCGGACGACAAGAACCGCCTCAAGAGCGGTGAGATCCCCCAGGTCGCGGAAACCTTTGCCTACATTAATACCGCCTACCCTGTTATGAACGAGCACCAGCTGGCCATCGGCGAAACCACTTTCGGCGGAAAGATAGAGCTCAGGAGCAAGGAGGGAGCGATCGACTGCCCCGAGCTCTACCGCCTGGTCCTGGAGAGGGCCAAGACCGCCCGGGAAGCGATCCGCGTCGCCGCTGAACTGACCAAGACTTACGGCTACAACGACTACGGGGAATGCTTCACCTTCGCCGACCCTCAGGAGACCTGGCACTTCGAGGTCCTCGGCCCCGGCGCAGGGAAAAAAGGAGCGGTCTGGGCGGCTGTGCGCATCCCCGACGACCAGGTCGGAGTCTCGGCCAACTCCAGCCGCATCCGGCAGATCAACCTCAATGATCCCGACAACTATATGGCCTCGGCCAACGTCCATTCGCTCGCCCAGGAGATGGGTTGGTGGGACCCGGCGAGCGGGAAACCCTTCGAATTCTGCTATGCCTATGCTTTCCGTCAGAGCATGGGCAGCCGTCGCCGCGAATGGCGGGCGCTGAGCCTCCTGGCGCCATCGCTCAAGCTCGACCCCAACGGCGAGAACTTCCCCTTGTCCGTCAAACCGGAGAAGAAGCTGACGGTCAAGGACGTCCTGGATATTTTTCGTGATACCTATCAGGGCACGCCCTATGACATGACCCGAACTCTTATCCAGGTCAACCGGGAAGGGAATGCCTCAACCAGCCCTGTGGCCGGCCCGTTTTTAAACAGGGAACTCCTGAACCTCCTGAAGGTGCCGTCCGAGCGGACGATCGCCTGCAAGGCGGCGACCTACCTCCAGATCACCCAATCGCGGAGCTGGCTTCCTGATCCCATCGGCGGAGTGGTCTGGCTGGGGTATGACAATCCCGTCACGACACCTCACACGCCGTTTTACTGCGGCATCGCGAGGATGCCGGACTCGTACATGGTGGACGGCCGGTCCCAGTTCCGCCGGGACAGCGCCTGGTGGGCATTCCGCACGGTGAGCCAGTTGGCTCTTTTCCGGTGGCAGCCGATGAGCCAGACGATCGCCAGGATCTGGACGCCTATCGAGGAAAAAGCCTTCGCCGACCAGGCCAAGATCGAGGAGGAGGCGCTCGGGCTTTACAGACAAAACCCGGCCAAAGCCCGGGAATTCCTGACTTCCTACTGTGTCAAGATGGCCGAGGAGGCCGTCGCGGCTTACTGGAAGCTCCATGACGACCTCTGGGGAAGCTTCACCCAGTATTTTTAACGGCATTTCCTTTTCGCCAAAATGTAAGTCATAAGGAAGATGACATGAAATCAGGGAAACGCTTCGCTTTCATTGTTCTTGCCGCCGTGTTCATGGCTCCGAATGTTTTCTGTCAAGACAGTCCGGCCCAGAAACAACCCGGACCATTCCAATTCGAAGTTTCGTTTTCTCCCGCTGTTCATCCCGATCCGATAACCGGCCGCGTTTACGTGATCGTCTCCAAGGACGGCGGCCGGGAACCGCGGCTTCAAACCGGCTCTGATATCGCCACGGGGATACCGATCTGGGGAAAAAACGTTCAGGCGCTCAAACCGGGGGATGCCGCCGTCATCGCTGAAAACGTGTTCGGGTTTCCCCTGGATAGCATAAAAAAAATACCGCCGGGTGAATATTATGTCCAGGGGTTTGTCAACATCTATACGGAGTTCAAACGGTCAGACGGACACACGCTCTGGATGCACGACGACCAGTGGGANNGTCAAGCGGATCAAGTTCAAGAGTGAAATCCTGACGAAGTTCTGGGGACAGCCCATCTATCTAGGAGCCACGGTCCTGCTGCCCGAAGGGTACGAGACTCATCCTGAAGTCGACTACCCGGTATGCTATATCCAGGGCCATTTTTCTTTGAGGGCTCCTCACGGGTTCAGCGAAGGGAATCCCTTTCACAAACTGTGGATATCGGAAAATTTTCCGCGGATGGTGGCCGTGACGTTCCAGCACCCCTGCCCCTATTACGACGATTCCTATGTCGTCAACTCGCCCAATGTCGGGCCCTACGATGACGCC